>JASHQJ010000468.1 GCA_030037595.1 Candidatus Binataceae bacterium | reverse complement strand
GAGCCGCTGGCCGAGCATCTCCTGCAGATGGTGCCGCACTTCGGCCGAGAACGCGTCGCGCGGCATCACGATCAGGACGATCACGTGACCGCGATGCTCGTCGCTAATGATATTGAGCCGAACCGCGCCTTCGCTCTTGACGTCGAGCACGAGGCGGAGCTGCTCGCGTAATTCCTCGACCGGAGCGCGAAAGAGCTCGTCCTTGGGGAAGCTGTTGAAGACGCTGACGATCTCCTTGTAATCGTGTGAGCCGGGCTGCGCGTGCTCGGCCTCGAGCACTTCCTTGAGCTTCGCGCGCAAGAGCGGGATGTGCTCGGATTCCTCGGCGTAGGCCTTTGAGGTGAAGAGGCCGACGAAATTGTCGAAGCCAACTACGCGGCCCCGCGCATCAGCGCGGCGAATCGAGATGCTGTCCATTGGGCGGCGGCGATGCACGTGCGACTCGACGTTCGACTTGCCGACGATGAGCGGTGGTCCGCTGAAGAAGAGTTCGCGCCGCGCAGGCTCGATATCCTCGAGCAAGCCGGTATCGCGAAAGCGCGATTCGTCATGGTCGCGCATGACGCCGAGCTCGGAGCCCAGATCGAGTTTGAAACGCGCGGCGCCGCCATCGCCCGTGATGCTGTAGCTGCGGTAACCGAGGAATACGAAGCCGCCTTGCACCAGCCACCGCAGGAATTCGCGCACCTCGACGAGAGCCCGCTGCGCCGCAGTCTCCTCGCAGATTCTGAGCGCGCGTGCTTTCATCGCGGCGAAGTCGCCGGTCGCCTGGCGTACCTCGTTCAAAATCGAGATCAGGTCGCGAGTGAGTTCGTCGGCGAGCGCCGCGCTGTAGGGCAGCTCGAGTTCGCTGTAAGTGAGCGATTCGCCACGCTCGGCGGCGATTGACTGCTCGAAGGTTGCGATGCGTCCATTCGCGTCGCGCGAGACCTGGAAGATTGGATGCAGCATCAATTGCACTTCGGCGTGGCGCGCACGGAAATACTCGAGCTGGCTGTCCACGATGAACTGGCAATCCGGCATCATAGTCTCGACCACGGTAGTCATCTCGCCGCCCGGGCCGGGATGAACGCCGACCACGATCGGCGCGCTGCGCATTGCGAAGAAATCGAATAAGGTGCGGGCTAGGGCGAGACGTTCGGCGGCATTAACGCGCTCGCGAAATTCGGCCGATTCGCGCCCGAAGAGCCGCCCGGCGAACAGCGCGAGGCGGCGCGCTTCGTCGGGCGGACTGTTTTGATCGATCAGGTTTCGAAGTTCAGGTTCGATAGACAATTTGCATCACCAAGACGTAGTTCGAGTTCGGGGCGCACGGCCTCAAGCGATTATAATTCGCGCGATTCAAGGTAAGTAAGCCGCACCAGCGTCCGCAAGTCGCTAGACTTAAAGCCCAATGCCGACTATCGAGATCACCGCGATGACGTTCGGGCCGTATGGCGTCGGCCATCTCGACGGCAAGGCGGTGATGGTCGCGCACGCGGCGCCTGGCGACGTGGTCGAGGTCGAGACGCGCGATAACCGCCGCGATTATGCGATCGGTGAGCTTCGCAAAGTCATCGCTGCCGGGACGGAGCGCCGAGTGGCGCCGTGTCCTTTTCTTCCGCGTTGCGGTGGATGCGACTGGCAGCATCTTACGTATCCGGCGCAGCTCAAGTGGAAAGCGAACCAGGTCGCGACCACGCTGCATCGCGCGTTCGGTTTCAAACTAGATCCATCGGACCTGATCGAAGCGGCGCCGGAGGAGTTCGGCTACCGCGCGCGCGTCAGATTCAAATGCGGCCCGCATGGCGTGCTCGGTTTTCGCGCGTTCGGCAGCTCCGCGCTGGTCGAGGTGGATTCATGCATGGTTGCCGAGCGCGGCATCGCGATGCCTTTGCATCTGGCGCGAACGCTCGCGCGCAAGCTCGACGAGATCGAAGTGGTGCGCTCGGGCGAGCGCGATGTGCTGGTTGCATATCTGAAGAAGGCTCCCGGAGCCGACGAGATACAACGCGCGCGGCGCGTGGTCGAGACGAATCCGAACATCGCGGGCGTGATTCTGCGCGCCGGCGACGCGCGCGAGATCATTGGTGACTCGAACGTGAAGATCGAACTCGAGCGCGAGCTATGGGTCGAGGCCGACGCCGATCTCTTCAGCCAGGTCAACCGCGCGCAGAATATCAAGCTCGTCGCCGAGGTGATGGCGATGGCGGCGCCGCTCGCATCGACGGCGCTCCTGGATTTGTTCTGCGGCGCGGGGAACTTCAGTCTGCCGGCCGCACAGCGCGGCGCACGGGTAACGGGCGTGGATTCGGAAGCTGCCGCAATTTCGGCGGCGGCGCGCAACGCGGCGCGGCTCGGCTTTGGCGACGCTCAATTCATCGCGCTGCAGGCGGAGGGAACGTCCGAGTTTCTGCGCCGCGCGCGATATCGTCCCGACACGGTCATCCTGGATCCGCCGCGCACCGGAGCAGCGGCGCTGATGGAACAAATCGCGCGGATGCGTCCGCGATCTGTCATCTACGTGTCATGCGACGTGACGACACTCGCGCGTGATTTGCGTATACTCGTTGGCGGGGGTTATCAAATCGGGAGGGTTCGCGCGTTCGATTTCTTTCCGAACACGCATCACTTCGAGGTAGCGGCGCACCTACTATTGACTTAAATTGCAGGCCGTCCTTAATCTAGAGAGAGTTCGGTTTTCCCGGACCTTCCCGCCAGAGGGTTTGCAAAGCGATGCCCAAGCAGGAAAAGGAAAAGCTCCAGCGGCCGAAGATTACCATCATCCCCGGACGTGGAGTCGCGCAAACTATCAATTATCTGCTCGAAGATCGTGACGACCTGGAATGGATCATCGCCGTGGGGCGCACCAAAAATGGCGAACTATTTTTCTATGACACCGGCGGCGATATCGTCGAGGATCTCGGCACGCTTGAGTATCTGAAGGCGAGAATCGTTCGCGCGCACTTCGGCGATGAGTACGAGTGATTAGACGCGAACGCGTCGCGCAGTCAGTAATCGCTAATCTTCAAACTCTTCGGTCGGCGGACTCGCATAGGCGATGCCGTCTTTGATCTCGATCGCCACTCGGTAGAGAAGTTTCCCGCACGCCGACGCCGGTCCCGCGATACACTCTCCCGTGCGCGGCTCGTAATAGGCGTTGTGCGTTTGGCACATCAGGTAGCGGCCTTCCTCGGCGAAGAACTGATTGTCCACCCAGTCCATCGCCATCGGCACGTGGCGGCATCGATTGACGTAGGCAAAAAATTCGCCGCCGAAATTGATCAGAAAACATTCTTCGTCAGCGCCGCGAATCGGCAACATGAACTTGAGCGATTCGCCCGGCGCGAGGCTCGCCACCGGCCCGAGGCGAAAGCGGCGCGCGGCCGAAGGACTCCGGCGTGCCCGCGAACGCGTCAGTTGGGCGCGATGACGGTGTTGGTCAGGCATCCGATCTTTTCGATTTCAACCTCGACAAAATCGCCCGGCTTCATCGCGCCGACGCCGGCCGGCGTGCCGGTCGAAATCACGTCGCCCGGCAAAAGCGTCATGATGTGCGAGATGTAACTCAGCACGAAATCGCAACTGAAAATCATGTCAGACGTGCGGCCGTGCTGACGCACCTCGCCGCCGACGCGTGTTTCGATTCCGAGGTCGCGTGGATCAACGTCGGTCGCGATCAGCGGACCGAGCGGCGCAAAGGTGTCGAAGCCCTTGCCGCGAGTGAACTGGACGTCGCGCCGCTGGAGATCGCGCGCGGTGACGTCGTTCATGCAGGTGTAGCCGAGCACGTAGTTGCGCGCCTCCCGTTCGCTCAGCTTTGAAGCGCGCCGCGAGATCACGATCGCGAGCTCGCCCTCATAATGAACCAGCGACGACTGCGGCGGATAGACGATTGGCTCGCCGGGCGCGATCACGGCGGTTGACGGCTTGATAAAGATGAGCGGTTCGGCAGGCAGCTCGCGTCCCATCTCCTTGGCGTGATCGCGATAGTTAACGCCGACGGCCACGATCTTGGACGGCGCCACGGGAGCGAGCAGCTTGACGCCGGCGCTCGGCATCGGCTTGGCCTGCGGTGATTTCTTGAGCGCGTCGAGCATTCCTTCGAGTGGCCTGATCTTGTCGTCTTCGAGCGCACCGTAGCGCGCGATACCATCCTGGAGATAGCGGACGATTTTCATGATTAAACTCTGAAACATCAGCGCGATTTTCACGCGCTGACTTCGTGCTTGCCGCAGTCTGCCAAAGCCCTTAGCATCTGTAAACGCGCCCCCTCATTGGGCGCTATTCGCGCGTCAGATTCGTTCGCGGCTCACGATGGAAAAACCAAAGATTCGTCCGCTTGAAGCTTTCCCGGTCGAGCAACAGGGCCAGACTCTCATCTGCCTGCGCGATCCGAGCGCGTTCGCGCCGCAGCCGATCCTGCTCGGCATGGGCGCCTACTACCTCGTCACGCTGTTCGACGGTCAAAACGATTTGCGCGAGATCCAGGCGGCCTTTGCGCGCCGGTTCAGCGGCGAGCTTATTCCGATCGAAAAACTGAACGAGCTGATCGAGGCGCTCGATCGCGGTTACTTTCTGGAGTCGCCGGCCTTCGCGGCGCGCATCGCCGCCGTGCGCGAGGAATTCCTCGCGTCACCCGAACGTCCCGCAGCGCTCGCCGGACTCTGCTACGAGAAGGAGGCGGCCAAGCTTCGGCTCGAGGTGGCAGCCTTCTTCGATCCTCCCGAAGGACCCGGGCGCTCGCCGACGAAGCGCCGCGACGAATCGCTCACCGGAATCATCGCGCCGCATATCGATCCGCGCCGCGGCGCCGCCGCCTATGCGCATGCGTATCACGAGCTGATGTCGCACGAGCCGCCGGAGCTGGTGATTATTCTCGGGACTTCGCACTACGGCGCCGGACCCGAGCTGTTCAGCGCGACGCGCAAGAACTATGCGACCCCGTTCGGCGCGGTCCAGACCGACACGGCGTTCATCGATCGGCTGGCCGCCCGCTACGATGCGGGCGAGCTGTTCGCCGACGAGCTGTTGCATCGCAATGAACACTCAATCGAATTCCAGGTGCTGTTCCTCGCCTGGGCGCTCGGCATCCGCGGCTACCAGGTCGTGCCGATCCTGGTCAGCTCGTTTCACGAGATGGTGCAACGCGGTGCGTCGCCCGGTGAGGACCGGCGCGTGCGTTCGTTTGTCGATGCGCTTCGCGCGGAGCTCGAATCAGACGAGCGCCGCTCGATAATCGTGGCGGGCGTCGATTTCGCGCACATCGGAAAAAAATTCGGCGACAGCTTCACGGTCGATCAGGCGGTCGCCGAACGTGTGCGCGACGCAGACCTCGCGTTGATAGAGTTCATTAAGCGCGGCGATCCGGCCGGCTTCTTCGCCGAGATCGCCAAGGATGGCGATGCGCGACGAATCTGCGGGCTCGCGCCGATGTACACGCAGCTCGAGCTGCTGCGCGACCGGCCTGCGCGGCTCCTGAAGTACGGTATCGCGATGGAGCCGCAGACTGACTCCGCAGTCACCTTCGCCAGCCTCGCAATCGAATAGATTCGAGCCGAAAAGCCGGTTTTCCTACCCTAAGCCTTCTATCACGTTGTACAGATTGCTAATCTGTCGCGACGTTTGCTTTTGACGTGAAATCTGTGACAAGTTCCGTCCTACCGGATTTTCTGGACGGCGATATTAGGCGATATTAAACGATAGGAAGGCCCGAGAATATGCGCCCTGGACCTTTGACGAACATGCGGATGATGTTCCTTGTCGCCGCCTTTGCATTTGTAGCGCTCGCAGCCGGCGTTACTTCGGCACGCGCGCAGAATGTCGGCACGATCTCTCGCCTCGACGGGACGGCCACGATCACGCGTGCGGGCGCGACGACGCCGGCGGCCCTTTCGATGCCGGTGCAGCTTCACGATCGGATTGCCACGGGAGCCAATACCTGGCTCACGATATCGATGGTGAGCGGCAGCTCATTGACGCTCGCCTCCAACAGCAGCATCTCTATCGATGATAGCGCGATGTACGGAACTACAGCCGCGCCGACCAAGGTCGGTCTCCTCGCCGGCACGTTGCATACTTTGATTTCGGGAGCGATGCGTAACGCTTCAGCTACCGCGTTCGAAGTCCATACGCCGAACGCAGTCGGTGCCGTCCGCGGAACCGAGTGGACTGAGCGTTATAGCGAACTCGACAATCCGGCGATGGTCATTCAGGGTCCGCCGCCTTCATCCAACAAGTATCCGCACTGCAAGCAGTTCACCGAGGTCTGGGTGCAGGAGGGTGTGGTGCACGTCAACAATCCTCTCGTTCCCGGCGATCCGGGCGCCGACGTGCACCAGGGTCAATACGTGAAGGTACCTTGCGGCTACATCCCGTTGTTTGAGGACGCGGCCGCGGCCGGCCTCGATCCGGGTGAGTGGGCTGCGCTGGCAGTGATTGGCGCAGGCGGCGCGGCTGTCGGCGCGGTCGCCGCGACGAGTGGCCAAGGCAGTTCGGCTCCGCCGAAACCGCCAACGCAGTTCCGTTAAACACGGCATTCTTCAGATCAAAATGGAGCGGCGACCGCTTGGCCGCCGCTTTCATTTTGTACCGTTCGCGCCGTGGTTATTGGATGATTTCCGGCGCGCCTGTGTGTATCGCAATCGATTCAGGATGCGCCTCGGACTCGCGCCACTGCCGATACGGATGCGCATCGGCGAAGTATAGTCGATCAGCGCGCCTTCGTGCTCGATGAGGACGCGCTTGAAACCGATTCCTTCGCGTTCCATCTCTAGAATGATGTCGCGCGCACGCCATTGCGGCGGAATGATCACGACGTCTGCGGGATGCGCCTTGAGCCCGGCGGACCGCCTCAATCTTCTGTCAGGTCCGGTACGAAAGTACCGACTTTGGCCGCATCCGAATCGACCACTGTAGGAAACCGCTCCGCATCGAGCCCTTAGCGGTTGATGAACGCCGCGGATCTGCCGGTACCGCCCCCAGATCGCGACCGTTACGCCGGAAGAAAGTAGTCTGGCGAGTTCGTCCTGGATACGGCGCACGGCTTCACTAACGGCGCGGAAATGCCCGGCCATGCCGGCTGAATCAAGCTGGCGGCCGCACCGAGGCTCACGTAGTCGAAGATCACTTCGCCATCATAGCCGTGGCTGACGCTCGACAGTCGCGCGCCGCAACGCGCGAGCATCCGTTTGAACGACTCCGTCGTGAACTGCGAATTGTGCTCGTAGCAGAAATCGACACTCCTTTGCCCGGCGAGCGCGCGGTCGATGCACGGGGACCTCGACGTAACAAATTTGAGCGCGGCCCGCCTGGGCTGCTGCGAATGCGATCTGCTGAAGAAACGCGAGCGGGCTCGCCAGATGCTCGAGCACGTGGCGGTTCACGACGATATCCGGCGTGAGCTCCTTGAGATGCACACTGGGATCGAATAGGTCCGCGTGTAACTCGAGGTTGCCATGATTTCCGCTCGCGCCGTGTGGATCGAAACCGCAGAATCGGCCGTCCGGGCATCGCTCGGCCATCGCGGCGAGGAGGCTCGCGTCGCCGTGACCGATTTCGTCCACCGTGGGCTTCTTCGGCACCATCGCAAGCAGGCTGGTAACGGTTTCCGCGACGAACCGCGACCATCGCACGCCGTGGTTAAACATCAGGTTTGGCTTTTCACTATATGGAACCTCGCCGTACCTGAAGTCCGGATTGAAGACGTGGCCGCATTCGACGCAGCGAACGAAATTGATTGGTGGTCGCTTCATCGCGCGCGCGGCCTCCGCACTCTTCGGCCATCCGAGAGAAGTGAGAGGCTGCATGCCACCGTCGCGCCGACGCTGCGGCTGGTGACTGCGCTCAACAATGGCGATCATGCGGGCGTCTCAGCGGTCCTTCCGCAACTCGAGACGGCGCTGCAAACCTTGTCGATGGCGCGTGGCAGTTAGGCTCGAATGTCGATTCGCTGAATAACCTCGTCACCAACGCAAGCAGCACTATTACGACCCTGCAATCCACCGCGTCCAACCTGGTCGACGGCGATGTGGCGCAGCTTGCGATGCAGGAGCAGGAGGGCACGCTTCAGCAGCAGGCGCTGGTTCAACTCGGCAGCAGCCTCGGCCAGATGCCGCTGCTTAACATCCTCGCCTGATGCTCACGCTCCCCGCGATCCAGACATGCTCTTGATGTAGCCGCCCGCGTTCGATTGAAATGGGACGGCGCGACGCCGATCCTGGGAGCGTCTTTCTGTCCCAATATCGTATCGGTGAAGAGCGCCGGTTTTCATTCGCTGCAGGAGGCTTAGATGGGTAAGCGCTGGGGCATGGGATACGCGATTGCACTCTGTTCTGTCGTTCTATGCGGTGTCGTTGGATCCGCGCGGG
>JASHQJ010000467.1 GCA_030037595.1 Candidatus Binataceae bacterium | reverse complement strand
CTCGATGACGCAGGCCGTCTGCTATCTCGCGCTGGGCCGCCCGCTCTCCGCCGACGCCGACGGCGCCGGAGTGCCCGGCGCGGACTGAAACCCGTCGGGCAGGTCGCGCTCCGGCGTGATGCGAATCGTAACGACCTGTCCGGAATCGAACCTCGCGCGCTTGGGACCGAACAATCCGAGCCATGCGAGCCAGTACTTTTTTGGAATCTGCTCGATCATGAAGTCTTGCACCGCGCGATCGTTGACAAACTCGGCCTTGCCGACAAATGCCGGTCCGACTGGCGTACCCACCCAAACAATCACCGGACTGCCGCGCCTGATGCGCTTCGTTTTCCAGCTATCGTTGCTTGTATCGATCAGGATCTGCCCGCCGGTCGCGATGAACCACACACGCGCGCCGCGGCTCTGGTTTCCATCCTTCCGCACGGTAGCGATATAGATGTAGCTGGCGTTGGACAGCGCTGCCTCACGCACCACGGAATCAGCCATCACAGGCGCTCCAGCCGTGATCGCGAGCATCGAAAGCAATGCAGCAAAGGCGAGCGATGGCCAATGCAGTTGGCTCATGGAATGTCCTCGTGGAACTGTTCACTGAACACTATGGTATCTAGGCGCGCGAGCGGCCGGCGAGTCAAGTACCGATGCCGGCGTGCTTGAGGTCGCGGGACGACGACCGTTATCTCTGAGCGGAAGAACCAACTCATGGCGAAATCGAAGGCGCGACTCAAAGCCGCCGCCCGCGCGCGCAAGCCGCGTGGTCTCGGCCACGAGCGCCGCGGTGAAATCCTGGCCGCGGCGAAGCAGCTCTTCCTGAAAGAAGGGTACGAGAATTTCACCACTCGTAAACTCGCCCGTCGAGCCGGTCTGTCGCAGACCGGAGTCTACGTCTACTTCAAGAGCAAGGACGAAATTCTCGACGCGGTGTGCCGCAGCACCTTCGAGGCGATGGTCCGGCGCTTTCGCACGGTCGCGGAAAAATGGGCTGATTCGCCCGATTTGTTGAGGAAACTGGGCGAAGCGTACCTGGACTTCGCCCTGCAACATCCCGATGAATACCGGCTGACCTTCATGAGCGGGCAATCCGCGCCGAAGTTCACTCGGCGCAAGGATCTCTCGCTTCCTGAACAGCAGGGCATCGGCGTGCAGGCTTTCCTGTTCTTCCGCGACCAGATCGTCGCGATGATGCAAGCAGGGCATCTCCGAACCGGTGACGTGACGCTGGTGACGCAGATCGTCTGGGCCGCGATTCACGGACTGGTGTCGCTGATGATTGCGCGGCCCGGCTACCTGCTGTCGGAACGGCGCGAACTGTTCGAGCAGTTGATCGCAGCGCTGATGACGGGCTTGCGTTCACCGCCGCATCGACGTAGATAGTTAAATAATTTACTGTTCATCGAACACTGAAAAGAGTTTCTGAAGGTTACTATCATGCCGGCGAGCGAGTCACATCCAAGCACGATACGGGCGGTGACCGTCGACGCACGCGAGCCGCGGCGCCTCATAATCGATGAAGTCGCGAAGGCGCAGCCGGGCCCGGGCGACGCGCTGATCCGCGTCGCGGCCTTCTCGCTCAACCGTGGCGAAGTCCGCAGCGCGTTGGCCGATGGCCGCCAGGGCGCGCGCATCGGATGGGATATTGCGGGAACAATCGAGCAGGCCGCGGCTGACGGTTCGTCGCCTCCGGCCGGCACGCGCGTCGTTGCGATCGACGCAATCGGCGGATGGGCCGAGTTTACGGCGCTGCCCGCCATCATGCTTGCGCCGATTCCGCCTGAGGTCAGTTTCGCGCAGGCGGCAACGTTGCCCGTCGCCGGACTTACCGCGCTATGTTCTCTGCGGCGCGCAGGGGAGCTTAGAGGCAAGCGCGTTCTGGTAAGCGGCGCGAGCGGAGGGGTCGGCAGCTTTGCCTGCCAACTCGCGCATCTCGGTGGAGCGCAAGTTGTGGCCGCGATTCGCGACGCGAGCCAGGAATCCTTCGCTAGGGCCAACGGCGCGGACCTTGTCGCGATCGGTCCTGATCTGTCGGCTGCCAGGCCGCACGGGCAGTTCGATCTGATTCTCGAGTCTGTCGGAGGTGCGTCGCTCAGCGCCGCGCTTACTATGCTTGCGCCTGGCGGCACGTGCGCGATTTTCGGTGTCTCGGAGTCGTCCGAGGTGCGGTTCGACGCGGGCGCCTTTTACCGTATCGGTGGGACTACGCTCTACGGCCTGATGCTTCATCATGAGTTTCGGCACGAGCCGCCGAGTCCCGGGCTGGCGCACCTCGCGGCTCTGGTGGCGGAAGGCAGGCTGAAGCCGGCGATTGAGGTCGAGGCGCCATGGGCCGAAATCGATCGCGTCGCGAAGGAGCTGATGAATCGCCGCTTTCTCGGCAAGGCCGTGTTGCGAATCTGACTTCCGGCTAAGCGTTAACTAGCGACTGGGGTTCGGCGTCGAACTCAAACGCGCCCGCCGAGCAGAAATCCGGATGGCTCGCGGCTGGCCGGCCGTAGCCGCGCTGGTCGACAGTTAGCGGCGCGCCATTTTGATCGGTGCGGCTGGCGACAGGGATCAGTTCGTCGGCGGGACTCGAGGCCGTAAGCGCGATGGTCTCGGTCGGGCCACCATTGTCCGCCAAGCCCGCTCGATCAAGCTCAGGATTGGTATCGGTCAGGCTGCCCGTGCCGTTGAAGTTGCACGAGCTGTCGCTCGAAATGTTGTAGCCTCCATCGGTGACAGGTGCGCCGCCGCGGTTGGGCCCATCGCTGCTGAGGAATATCGATCCTTTGACCATCGCGCCGCCGCCGCCGACAATCAGAGCGCGGCCGTTTGCGCCGGCTGCAGGATTGTCGGCGAACGTGCTGTTGATGATCCGCGTGCTATCGTGGAACTGCAGCACGGCGCCTCCGGCGTGAGACAAATTCCCTGCAAAGGTGCTGTTGACCATCGTCGTCGAGCCTCTGAAGTTCATTACCGCGCTGCCGATATAAGCTCTGTTCTCTGAAGTGCAGCCTTCGATCGTCGCGTTTACATAGTTGACGATCGCGGCGCCGGCGTCCGGTGCAACGTTCGCACTGAACGTACTGTTGGTTACGAGCATCGGGCCGTCGTTGTTTATCGCGCCGCCGTAGAATGGCGCGATCTGTTGCCGTTGAACGTGCGGTTGCTGACAATCAACGTGCCTTCGAGGTTGTTGATCGCGCCGCCGCCGAGTGCAGTACCGTTGCTGAAGTAAGATTCTGAACGGTCAGGTTTGCTCGCGACGTTAATTCCATCAGGCCCTCGGGAGGCTCTTCATGCAGGCCGTCGATCGTCACGCCTCGTGAGCCTGTGGGGCCGATGATTGTCAGGTTGCCGGTGACATCGGGTAACTCCTGCTGAAGCTCAATAGTTCTGCTGACTCCGGGTGCGAAAACGATCGTGTTGACGCGCATTACCGGTGCGCATCGAGATAAACGCGTCGCACCACGGTGGTCCGCATTGGTGATTGCCTGGCGCAGGGTACAAGTTGGAGAGGAACCCGGATCGGCGAGGCTCGTAACGACGATCGTCGCTGCTCGCGCCTGTGGAGCGATCAAAGTGAAAAAGCTAAAGACCAACCCGACGACATAAACTGCATGGAACATTTTGCGCCCAGTTTGCACCTGCATGCTCCCGACGACGACGTTCACAAAATTTGAATCGACCCCAGCCATTGATTAGCTATCAGTAGCTGGAACGTACTTCCAGAAGGCGAAACACCCAGACCTTCGGCGATCGTGCTTGTCTTGGGCGTGCGAAGCGGCCGGAGTCAGGGCAGGTATTTTTTTAGCGAGTTGAGCGGATTTGGAATCGATGGCAGCGAGGACCCTCCCGACGACGAGCCGCCGCCAACCAGCGAGCCGACGGCATTAACACCGCCGCGGATGATCCTGCCGGGAGTGCTGATCGCGCCCATCGCAACGCGCTCCGTGAGTTTAGGCAGGTCGGGAAGGACGACAACTTCGGGCATATGTCCGGTAACGTAAACCGGGATTGCGACACGGAGCCCGAGCGTCAGTTGGATATCCGCGCTCATGCGGATGTTCTCGTCCATGTCGAACCATCCGCTTGCCGTGATGGCATAATCCGGCGATTCAGCACTCAAATCATTCGTCGAGATGCGAGGCCCCGTCATCTGGAACGTCATGCTCGCCGATTCGAGTTCCGTATCAGGATCGACCAGCAAGCCGTGATGACTCGACATGAACGCCACGTTGACGATCTGGCTGACTCCCGGCGCGGCGGCGACAGCATTGATCGCGTCGGCGACGATATTCACGCCCACCAGCTTGCCGTTCGCGATCACGACTCGTCCGCTGCTGCTCAGCGTCGGCTTGATTTGGTCCCAATTCTTACCGCGGCCGGAGGCGGCCACGTTGCCGGCCAAAAGGCCGCGCACTGTTTTGGCCGCCTTGAGATTCTGCGAGCGCAGCGCCTGCTCGATATCGAGGCCATTCATCATGAGCGTGGTGTTGAACTGCGGCGTCTTGCCGAGCTCGAGGGATCCGTCCGCGAGGAGTGAACCGCCGAACACTCCGACCTTCAGCGGATGCGCGACCGCGTGGCCGTTGGCATAGGCAGCGGTCAGACTCAGTCCGCGGTACGAAACGTTTTGCAGCGATCCGTCCGCAGATTGTATCGTCGCGCTAATTTGCGGGGTTGCGATTTGACCTGTGGCGGTGCCGCTGACAACCAGTTGATTGACTACGTCGCCAGGGGGACGATCCGGGACGATCTGCGCAAGCCTGAGAGAATCCGCGCTCAGCGAGTAACTCGCCTTGAGCGGGCTTATCGACTCGACGCGTCCTTGCACCTTCATGTGCGAAGAGCCGAAAGTGAGGGTCGTCGGCTCGATCTCTTCCTGCCCCTGATTCACGTCAACAGTACCCGTCAGATCGCTAATCGTCCCAGGCAGCGGCGCGCCGGGTTTCAGCGAAACCTGCTTCAGCGCGATCGTTCCGTTGAACGGCGGCGCGTTGCCACCGATCGTCGCGAGGCCATGAACCTCGCTAATACCACTGATTGCGTAGGTGGCGGCGGCCGGAACCATCGGAACCAGAGTCGCGAGGTTGAAGCTGTTCGTATCGATCTTCTCGCTTATCTGCGGCGCGCTGAGGCTCGAGAAGCCGCTCGCCGCAAGCGCGAGGTCGGCGAGCCTCAGGTTCGCGTTCCGGATCTCGAGATACTCAGCCATCGTCGCGTTTGCCGCGAGCGTCATCGTGATCCCGGCCGGCTTATTGAAGAGCGCGCCATACACGATGCGGTTGCTGGTCAAGTCACTGTTTATGGTGATTGCGAGCTTGCCCGGCGCGCCTTTCGCGGTGCCGGCTACGGCGATCGGATCAGGAATCGAAAGCCCGGCGGGAATCTTCGAGCCGATAAAGTCGAGCGCGCGCAGATGGTCGAGCAGGATCGAATTGACGTCGAATTTCAGATCGACCGGGATGTTCTGTTCGTCGAAAACGCCCTGCTCGAGCAGCGGACCGAGCTTGCCCGAGACCGCGACGTTCTGATCGGCGCCGAGGAATACGAACTTGATCGCGATTTCGAAGGCGGACGCGGCGTCGAAGTCCGCCACATTGAGGGCGAACTTGCTCACGCTGATCGGCGACGTCCGCTCGCCAAGATCGGTGAAGGTGAGGGCGCCATCCTCGATACTGAGGGCGTGAATCGACAGGTCTGCCAAAAAAGAGCGTTTGTTGGCGCGTTCCGGGTGTCCAGCCTCCTCGGCCTTCTCGTTGGCGACGCGGGCCGCGCCGATCGAGCTCGTGTTGAGTACCCCGACCTTGTTCATCACAAGGCTGATATCCGGCTGGATCAGGTCGAGCCTCGTGACGATCGCCTCGCCGCGAAGCAGCGGAATGAATCGCACTTCCATCGCGGCTTGATGCGCGGCGACGAAAGGCTGGTTTGAGAATGCGGGATCGTCCGCGATCTTGAGCTCGTCAACCTCGAGCGAGACGCCCCATCCGAGCTGCGCCTCAATCCTGCCGACCTCGATGCGGCGGCCGAGGGCGTCGCTCACGCGCGCGAGGATTCGATCTTGGTTCGCGGCAACGATCGCGCTCAGCCGGAAGTACGCATAGATAGCGACCGCGACGGCGACAAGTATCGCCACGCCCACCGCGCCGCCGGAGATGATAACTACCCTGCGCAACCTTCGCATCCCAAACCGAAATCCGGACGATCGGCGATACTAGACCAAATCGCAGCATAAGGCGCGCCATTATGGTGCGGCGGGTCAGTGCCGATGCCGCTCAATCTGTTGCGAACAGGAACGCGTCGTAAATTGATCTGGCAATTCGAGAGATCGTGAGTTCCAATTCCGCGGTCGGCGTTTTTGTGCTTTCAGCCAACACAGCAATGGCGATGCGCCCACGATGATCGGGCAAGTCTATGATGCCAATATCGTTCGCCACGAGGCCTTCGAGGGTTCCGGTCTTGTGGGCGACGATTGTTCCGTCGGGCAACTGACCCTTCAGCCGAGCAGGTCCCGTCCGGCACCTTCGCATCAGGCCTAGCAAAAGGTCGGTGTACCCAGGATTCAAGAACTCTCCGTTCTTAAGACGCACCAGGAGAGAAGCCAGTGCGTCAGGCGTGCCACGATCGCGTGGATCGTTCTGAAACGCTTCCATCGCTGCCTTACGTTCTGCGTCGCTGATTTCCCGAAACCGAGTTCGAAACCGTTGCAATGACCACGGCTCCTCCGACGCAAGGGGTCCCAGGCCCGAGAAGTCACAGATGATCTCCTTGGTGGAACGGTCAACACGAATCTCATTGACGCCCGCCGAGCTGAGCATCTTCGTAACCTCGCGTGCTCCGCCCGCCAGGCGGAGGACGATGTCGCTCGCAGTGTTGTCACTAAATCGAATCGCCAGGTCGAGGAGGTTTCGAACGGAGAGCTGCAGGCCGGGAACAGTGAAAAACTCTTTTATCGGCCCCGAGCCGGGACTCATATCTTCCGGCGTGATCTCGATCATTTGTTCCAGCGAACATTGACCTTGTTCCGCCAGCATCAGCAGCCGGATCGCGATCGTAATCTTGTAGCTGCTCGCGAGAGGAAAAGAATGATCGGAATTCAAGAGGACGCGCTCTCCCGACTCCAGATGAATTGCGCATACCCCAACTGAAGCACCGGGACGCGAAACGATCCGCGCGATCTCGTTATCGACGCGCTCCTTCAATTCCTTTTTCATCTTCGCCCCGCTGCGCTGTTGCGCTTCGCTCGTATGCGCCGAAGTTATCATCGTGAATGTTGCCGCTCCACGAAGACGCGCGTGCGCCGGACCTGCCAGCCGCTCCCTTGACTTGTTCTTCACATGGGCTAGTGGGAGGCAGGTGCGTCAAATTTCCGGAGGATGCTTGCCGTGGCTGAGCTTGCCTATTCGAGCGCAATCGCGATCGCGCGGAAAATCCGCAAACGTGAAATCTCGAGCCGCGAGGCCGTTGACTACTTCCTCGCGCGGGTCGCCGCGCTCGATCAGCCGATCAACAGTGTCGTGACGATCGACGCCGACCGGGCGCGGCGCGAGGCCGACGCTGCCGACGCCGCACTCGCACGCGGCGATGCTAACGGGGCGCTGCACGGCGTGCCGATGACGGTCAAGGATTCGTTCCAGACCAGAGGGATGCGCACGACGTCGGGCGCGCCGGAACTTTCGAACTTCATCCCCGAAGAAGATGCGTGGCCGGTGGCGCGGCTTCGCGAAGCGGGCGCCGTGATCTTTGGCAAGACCAATTTACCGATCTATGCCGGCGACCTGCAGAGCTACAACGAAGTCTTCGGCGCGACGAATAATCCCTACGACCAATCGCGAACACCGGGTGGATCGTCGGGCGGCTCCGCGGCCGCTCTCGCGTGCGGTTTTACGCCGATCGAACTCGGCAGCGATATAGGGGGCTCGATTCGATTGCCGTCGCACATGTCGGGCGTGGTCGGCCACAAGCCTAGCTACGGAATCGTGCCGGCGCACGGCCAGATACCAGGACCTCCGGGTACGCTGACGCTTGCCGATCTTGCGGTCGCAGGCCCGATGGCGCGAACCGTTGACGATCTGAAACTCGGGCTCGACCTGATGGCCGGGCCAAACCGCTGGGAGCATCCGGCGTGGCACCTGAAACTGCCGCCGCCGCGCCGCCGCTCCCTCAAGGAATATCGAATCGCTGCTTGGCTCGACGATCCGGCGTGCCGCGTCGAGCCCGAGGTGCGAACGCTCCTGGAGAAGGCGGCGAACTCGCTTGCGTCGGCTGGCGCGACAATCGATTACGAAGCGCGTCCTGCGTTCACATTGGAAAAAGTTGCCGACACGTTCGGCGCGCTGCTGCAGGCGGCGCTCTCAGGCGGCACGTCGTTCGAGAAGATTGAGGAGTACGCGGCGACGCCGGGATCGACCCCCGCCGCGCAGACGCGGCGGCTCGTCGCGATGCGCCATCGGCAGTGGCTCAGTTACAACGAGCGGCGCTTGCAGATGCGCAAGCGATGGGAAGAGTTCTTTACCAATTGGGATGTGATGCTGATGCCGGTGATGCCGTGCGCGGCGATCCCGCACGATCATTCAGAGCCGCTGGCGAGCAGGCTCGCGACTGTAGGCGGCGAGCAGCGTCCTTACTGGAGCCTCACGACGTGGATGGGCCCTGCGGGCGTTTGTTATCTGCCGGCGACTGTCGTTCCGGTCGGCAAGCTGAGCAACGGCCTGCCGATCGGGATTCAGATCGCGGGACCGTATCTGCACGATCGCACGACGCTGGACATCGCGAAGAAGCTGCTCGCGATCGTCGGCGGATGCCCGCGTCCCGCAGGCTTCTGACTCAGCGGCTTACAGTCAAAGTGCCGTTCAGGAGGGCCGTCGCCTGATCGAGCTGAGCAGTGTACGCATTGAGCGCTTGTGCCGTAATCTTGACGCCGCGATCAACGTCGGCCCAACGCGAATCCTCGATCGCTTCCGTCACCGCGGGCATTGTCTTCGCGTCATAGCCGGTGAAACGGCCCGGCGCGTAAATCACGTTCTTGTACCATGGCCGGTCGGGCAGACCCGCGTCAGGCGCGAGTGTCCGATCGATATTCAGCATTATTGAATTGAGGCGCGCGAGCTGGGTACCGGGAAGATTTGAGCTGTGCTTGGCGAGCGCATCATCGTAAGCATGAGCGCTCCGCTTCAACCGATTTACAGCGTCGTCGAGTGGTTTGAAGTTCACCTGCGGCACGGCCGCGAGCGGAGTGGGCGGCGCGCTCGACTTGGTCGGATCGGCTGCGATGTGGAACGCGCGATCGTGAATCATCTTCGCCTGGGTCTCGGCCTCCTCGCGGCTCTGCTTCAGCAGCTTTTTGGCGAGGTCGAGGTCGTCGGACATCGCGTTGGCAAAATCGCTCGCGCGCTGCAGCGGGAAATCACTGTCGGAGGCGCGCAACACGAGCCGCCCCACGGTCTTGGCGAGGAGCGCATCGTAAACGAATCCCGGATCGACGAAGCGCGTGTGATGCTCGAACGTGTCGTAGCGCGAATGATAGACGCCGCGGAAATCTCCCTCGCCAGCGAAACCCAGATCCAATGATGGGACGCCGAGGTGATCGAGGAACGCGGAAAAGTCGGAGCCTGAGCCGAGCGGCTCGATAAGAAAGTCTTTCGCCGGATCGGCGGCCACCTTCGCCTCGGCTTTCACGCGCTCGGTCGCGCCCGGCTCGAGCGCTGCGACGCGAAGCTTGGCGCGCCGCCGCTCGGCGATAGAGACCTGGGTCTCGGGATCGGTCACGTCGGCCGCGACCTGGTTCACCATGTGCTGGAAGTCCTGGCTGCCGCCGGCCTGCAGATAGCCACGCGCATTGGTATCCGAGTTTATATAGATAAGAGCCTTCTGCCTGAGCTCGGGCGCATGCGTTTCCGCCCATTCCGTCGATCCGATGAGCATCGCCTCTTCGGCGTCCCAACTGGTGTAAACGATAGTGCGCTTCGGATGCCATCCGCGATTCGCCAGTGCCCCGATCGCCTTGGCCTCGGCCAGCAGCGCAACCTGGCCGGCCAGCGGGTCGCTCGCACCGAAGACCCATCCGTCGTGATGATTGCCGCGAATCACCCACTGGTCAGGCCATGTCGAGCCCTTCATCGTCGCGATCACGTCGTAAATCTCCTTCGTGCCCCAATCGGACTTGACCGCGAGATGCGCGACCGACGGGCCAGGGCCGACGTGATAAGTGATTGGCAGCGTGCCGCGCCAGGTCGGCGGCGCGACTGGCCCCTGCAGCGATTCGAGGAACACCTTGGCGTCGCCGTAGGAGATGGGAATCGCGGGAATCCTCACGAGGCTCTTCGCCTCGGCGATGCTGAGTCGCTTCGCGTCCTTCGTCGCGCCTACCCCTGGCGTCAGCGGGTCGCCTGGGTAGAGCGAGATGTCGAGCACGGAGCCCCGCTGGATGCCGTGATAGGGGCGCATCGGACCTTCCGGGTAAACGTTGTCGATCGAGTAGCCATCGTTGGCCGGATCTGAATAGATGATGCATCCTATCGCGCCGTGCTCGGCGGCAAGCTTGGGCTTGAGCCCGCGCCATCCGCCGCCGTAGCGCGCGATCACGATCTTGCCTTTGACACTGACACCCAGGCGCTCGAGCGTATCGTAATCGTCCTTCATTCCGTAGTTGACATAAACCAGGCCAGCAGTTGCGTCACCGTCGCTTTGATAGACGAGGTAGCCGGGCAGGGCGGGCTCGCGCGCCGTCGCGCTGGAGTCTCCAGGGATGGGTGGCTCCTGCAACGTGGCTTTGAAGGCCTTCGGTGTGACCAGCTCGAGGGTCTCCTTGATAGGCGTCGGATAGAGAATGTAGAAGGTCTCGATATGCGCGTCCCATCCCCAGTCCTTGAACCATTCGAGGATGCGCGCGGCGTTGGCCTTGTCGTGCGGAGAGCCGACGTGGTTGGGCTCGCCCGCGAGGACTTTCATCCAGTCGCGAAGATCGTTCGGCGCGATGAGTTCGTCGAAGTTCTGCTCCAGCCCGGCTTCGTCGGAGGGCAGCGGTGATGATGTTCCGAGCGCAGCGGCGAGGAATAGAAAGATTGCGCCGGCGATTGACGCGATTACGATGTTGCGCACCGCTTGAGAATAGACGAGCGAAGTCAGCGGTGAAACCGCCGCTGCAGCGATCCAGCGTGCGAGCGCCGATGCTGTGCCTGCTTTCGGTCCTTCTCATCGCGGTCGCCCAAGGGGCGGGCACGGCAGCGGACGCAGAGCCACGCTGGATGACCTTGCCGCCGACACCGACGCTGCCGACACCCGAGAAAAGCGGCCTCGCTCCAATCAACGGTATCAAGGCGTGGTACGCGGAGTTCGGCCGCGGCGAGCCGGTGATTCTGCTGCACGGAGGACTCGCCAACGCGAGCTACTGGGGCTTGCAGGTGCGCGCGCTCAAGCCCAGATATCGCGTGATCGTGATGGACAGCCGGGGGCATGGGCGCAGCTCACGCACCTCAGAGCCGATCGGCTACGACCTGATGGCCTCGGATGTGATCGCGCTGATGGACTATCTGCATATCGACAAGGCCGCGATCGTGGGATGGAGCGACGGCGCAATTATCGGCCTCGACATCGCGATCCATCATCCCGGGCGCGTGACGAGGCTGTTCGCGTTCGCGGCGAACTCGAATCCGTCGGGCGTGAAGGATGTCGGCAAGAGCCCTGTCTTCACCGCGTTCATCGCGCAAGCGGCGAAGCAATACGCGGAGCTGTCACCGACGCCGACCCAGTACAAGACTTTTCTCGCCGACATCCAGCGCATGTGGGCGACCCAGCCGAACTTCACCGTTGCGCAGTTGAGCGGAATCCGCGTGCCGACCTGGATTGTCGACGCTGACCGCGACGAGGCGATCAAGCGCGAGGACACCGATCACATGGCGGCGACGATCCCTGATGCAGGCGAGTTGATCCTGCCGAATGTGAGTCACTTCGCGTTTATCCAGGATCAGTTGATGTTCAATGGGGCGCTGTTGGATTTTCTTTCGTCTTCGACACGACATTCTAACTAAAGCCGGTACAGATCGGTTTTTCTTGCTTATATCGCCTCTGGACGATTAGTCGGTCCTTTGCGATCGCGCGGGGACGCGCACCTTAAATTCTTGGGAGGATTCGGATGCAAAGCTAGCAGGGACCGCAGCGCAGTGGACTGCCACGGTAACGATCGGTGGCGGTGGTTCTGGGTGGATTCGCCATTGCCGTGGGCGGCTCTGGCGGCAGCAGCGGCGGACCGAGCGGTCCTGCGCCTCAAGGCCTGGGCGCCGAGCATGGATGGGAACTTCAT
>JASHQJ010000466.1 GCA_030037595.1 Candidatus Binataceae bacterium | reverse complement strand
AGCCACCACCGTGACCACACCGGTGGAGGAGGCGCTGCAATCGCGGCGGGGGGTATGCCAGGACTTCGCGCACGTTATGATCGCCTGCCTGCGCTCGCTTGGGCTGCCCGCGCGATACGTCAGCGGTTACCTGCGCACAGGAGAAGGCTCCGTCGGTGCGCACGCCTCGCACGCGTGGCTCTCGGTGTTCTGTCCTGGTTTCGGCTGGCTCGATCTCGATCCCACCAATGACGTAGTGCCCTCGAGCCGGCACGTGCGACTCGGATGGGGCCGCGACTATTCCGACGTGCCGCCAGTCAACGGGATCGCGCTCGGCGGCGGCACGCAGACGATCACGGTTGATGTAGAAGTGACACCTGCGCGGGCGCTGTACACCTGAAGCGCTCTTGAGAAGTTCGTACCGTTTGGACTACTGACTTAGCGGCCCATCTTAAGGAGGTCGTCGCCCGCCCATCCTTCCCTGAGCGGTACCATGAAGAATGGCGTGAGACTCATCCTGCTGAATAGCCACTTCCCGTTGCGCTTGACGTACTCGTCGTTGTAGCGCGCCGCGACGACATAGCTCTCGCCATTATAGACGGGCTTGGCCTCGAGATAGGCGTAGCCTTCGGCGCGATCGCCTTGAACCTTCAGGACATGATTGTGGATGAACTGCCTCACGCGATAGAGACCCTGGCGGCGTTGCCCCTCTGCCGCGTTGCGACCCGGTCCCAACCCCGAAAAGAATGCCTTGATCTCATCGCGACCTTTAGCCTTGCCGAGATGGCCGAAATCGATCTCCCCATCCTCGGTGAATAGCTCGGGGATCGCGGCTAGTTGCGCTTCGTTGATGCACTCATGGTAGCGATAACGCAGATCGCGGATCGCCTCGCGGTCGTATAGTTCTACGACCTTTGCTTCTAGCTCCTTGACCCGTTCTTCGAGATTGGCCATCTGAACGCTCCTCTCGCACCTAGCTACACGGCCAGCTTTGGCAGTACTTCTTCGGTGACACGCTTGAATTGCTTCTTCTGATCGTAGCCGGTAAGCCGAAGTGTTATCGTAGTCGCACCCGCATCCGCGTAGGCACGGATATTTTCGACACACTCGGCCGGCGAGCCCATCGCAACCCAGTTATTGAGGAAATCCGCCGCGTAGTTGACCGTGTAGTAGGTATCGAGAAACTTTTTCGACTCGGCGAACGCCGCTTCACGATCCTCATTCACGTTTATGTTGTAGTAAACGGCGACCTCGAAATCGTCGCTAAGTGAGCGATCCATTTCCTTCGCGAAGCCCTTTATGATTTCGAGCGAGTTGCGGACATCGGCCGGCGTCTTGCCTGTCGTCATCCATCCATCGCCCAACCGCGCGACGCGTCGATAGGCGGTGCGGACATCGGCAACCGCCGTGGTGTTGGGATTCGCCGTTACCCAAATCGGAATCGGCTGCTGCACCGGCCGCGGCAGCATCGTGAGATTACGGAAGCGATTGTACTTACCCTCGTAGTCAACCTTCTCGCGCGATGACACCAGGCGCATGATTTCGATCGCTTCTTCCATTCGACGCGTCCGCGTCTTCGGATCGATTCCGAGCGCCTCGAACTCCTTGTCGAATTGACCACCGCCCGGTTCCGATTGTCCTTTGCATGCAACAAAGACCGTGCGCCCGTTCGACATCAGGTCGAGGCAGCACCATTGATACGCAAGGATGAGTGCGTCGCGGAGCGGCGTTGATGCGAAGCATGCCGGACCAAGCTTCACGCGCCGCGTGCGAGCCGCGAGTGCGCCGAGCAGCGCAATCGCATCGAGGCGAGGCTTGGCGAAAAGCGAGTCGCCCACCCACAGCGAATCCCACGCCTCTTCGCGGTCCGCCCACTCCGACATTTCGAACATCTCCTCGCAGGTAGTCGCACCGATAATCACGCCGCGATTCGGCAGCGTGAGTCCGAACTTTGGCGCTCGCCGTTTGCTCATTGCTGAATCTCCTTGCGACCTGGCGAGCGCGCCGTCAGCGCGCGCCTCGATGCTTCGCGTGCTCGAGAGCCGCGGGATTCGCCACGCGAATCGGCGCTCCGTTAACGAATGCAACAACCGCGTCGAGCGTATCAGTGTAGAAGGCTCGCAGCGTTTCGTGCGTGACGTAGCCGAGATGCGGACTGACGTACACGTTGTCCATCGTGCGAAACGGATGGTCGGGCGGCGGTGGTTCGACATCGAAGACGTCGATACCGGCACCCGCGATTCTGCCCTCGTTCAATGCGGCGGTCAGATCGGCCTCGACCACAATCGGTCCGCGCGAAGTGTTGATCAGGTACGACTCGGGCTTCATCAGTGCTAGCTCCCGCGCCGTCACGAGCCCGCGTGTGCGATCGCTCAGCACGACGTGAATCGAAAGTATGTCGGACAGTTTGAACAGATCGTCTTTCTGGACCTTTCGCGCGCCGACAGATTTTGCCGTGTCGTCAGTAAGATTCTGACTCCACGCGATCACGTTCATGCCGAATGCCTGCGCATAGGCCGCCATCCGCTTGCCGATTCGTCCGAGACCGAGCAGTCCGAGCGTGCGGCCCGCGAGGATCATGCCGACCGTGCCTTGCCACTTGCCTTCGCGCATACGCCGCGCCTCGAGGCCCATGTGTCGCACTGTTGCGATCATTAGTCCCCAAGTCAGTTCGGGTGTCGCGTTCTGGATTCCCGCGAAGATCGGATTGGCGAAGTTGGAATGCGCAACGATCACGCCGTGCTCAGTCGCCGCGGCCATATCGAGGTTGGGCAGCGACATGCCAATAATCGTAACCAGTTTCAGATTCGGCAGGCGCGCGAACAGGCTTCGCGGGAGGCCCATCCGCTCACGAATCGTGCAAAGGACGTCATACGGCTTGAGCTGAGTCGCGGCTTCCTCTTCTGAAAGATGGTGATCGAAGACCGTTATTTCAGCCCGGTCCTTGAGCACCGACCAATCGGCCGATTTCAACGCAACGTGCGCGTAGTCATCCAGCAGTGCAATCTTGATCATGACTTGACTAGTTCAGCTTGCCGAAAGCCTTGTTAACGTTGCGCACGCAGGTCGCGTAATCCTCGTTGACAGGATTGGGCGAGAGGACCACCACGTCGGCGCCCTGCTCGCGATACGCCCCCAAGCGCTCGATGCATCGCGACGCCGGGCCAATCAGCCCGACCGCATCAGCCAGCTCGTTCGAGATAGCCGCGGTCATCGCTTTCGTGTCGCGCCGCTTGGCAGCATCCATGATTCGCGCGGCAGGCTCCGCGAAGCCGCTATTGGCCATGATGCGATTGTAAAACGGCAGGGCGCCGTAGAATGCCAGGCCGCGGCGTGCGTTCTCGTAGGCGAGATTCAAGTCATCACTCAGATAGACCGGCACGCCGCAGGTCATCGTCAGGCTGCCGGGCGCGCGTCGATTCTCCTGCGCGACCTGGTTCGCGGCATCGATCGACTTCCGCATCCGCGCCGGCGTGCACATATAAAGCATCAGACCGTCGGCCATCTCGCCGCCGAGCTTTGATGTTTCGAGCGCGAGCGCCGCGAAGTAAATCGGAATCGGATGACTCGGTGCGGCTAACTTCATGCCGAACATCTCAAGCTCGCCGCGAAAGGCCTTGCGGATGACGCCCGTGTCGTGACGCAGGCGCTCGCGCGCATTGCCCATCTCGATTCCGCGAGCTTCGAGCGCCGGCCGATGACTCACGCCGAGGCCCAGGATGAAGCGCCCCTGCGCGGCATCCTGCACCATCTCGGACGCAATCGCGCACAGGGCCGGCTCGCGCAGATAGATATTTACGATCCAGGTGGCGATATTGATTCGCCTGGTTGCATTCGCGACTGCAAACGAGCACATCAGCGCGTCGTTCATCGCCTCAGGAATGAAGACGCCGCAGAAGCCCGCATCTTCAGTCTCGCGGGCGAGCTCGACGAACCCGGCATAGCCGCCAAGCGACGTGTCGCCTCGGCGCGGCGTGGGCCGCGCCATGGGGGAAAGCGTTACTCCGTAGCCTTTCATAAAGGACTCCTCTTATAGCCTCGATACAGGAGCGTGAGATCTCAGCCAAGGCGTTGATCAAATTGAAGGATCGTTCCGTCTGGATCTTCGAATAGGCAGGTAAGGACCTTGCCGCCGGACTTCTCGCCGTACGCGATAGTGTCCGCAGCATATGGCGGAACGATGATTTTCACGCCCGCGCCTTTCAGTTTTTCGACGCGCTTCTCCAAATCATCGACCCAGAACGCGAAGTGATGCAGCCCCACCTGGTGAAGACGTAGCGGCTTGCCCGACGGATCGCGCCCGAGACTCTGCGAAAGCACGAGGAAGCCACCATCCTTGCCCCATCTCATGTAAACGGCATGACGCGAGCCCGCGCCTACTTTCTCTTCGGTGTCGAGCATTACTTCGAGGCCGAGCAGGTCGCGATAGAACAGAAGCGATCGCGCCATATCGCTCACTCCGACGGCGACGTGCGAAATTCCTTTCATGATGCACTCCTTGTCGACGCTTTCGCGATGAAGACAAAGGGCCGAGAGCTTCGACTCTCGGCCCTCGTCACGCTTCGATGTTTCTCGCGAAACTATGCGGCCGTCGAACGGATCACTTCGCCCGCCAGCACGCCGCTCTGCTTGCCGTGCTCGTATGACATCCGCCCGTTGACGATCGTGTACTCGATCCCTTCGGCGGGCATCACGAGCCGGCGACCACCGCCGGGCAGATCGTAGGCCATCTTCGCGCGGCGGGCCGAGTTCACGCTGTTGTAGTCGAACACAGTGATGTCGGCCTTCCAGCCCTTCTTCAGTTGCCCGCGCTCGCGGATACCGAAGAACTTCGCCGGCTCCGACGTGATGCGCTTGACTGCAAACTCGAGGGTCACCGCCTCGCGCTTGCGCACCCAGTTGCCCAGCAGGTAGGTCGCATAGCCCGCGTCGCACAGCATGTCAACGTGTGCGCCGCCGTCGCTGAGTCCAATCATCGTACGCGGATCGCTGATGAGCTGCTGGATTCCCTCCTCGTGGAACTGCTGCATGATGTACTGGACGTTGAGATCGTCCTCGACGGCGAGATCGAGGAACGTGTCGAGGCCGTCCTTGCCGCGCATCTCGGCAACTTCCTGCACCGACTTGCCCTCGTATTGCTTGAGCGCGGGATTAGTCGCCTCGAGGACATCGACGCGATGCCAATGGCCCATGAACAGATGCGGCCGCTTCAGGCTGTCGCGGAACTGTCGGCGAAATTCGGGATCGCTATAAATTTGCTTCTGTTTTTCCCCGGGCTGGTTGAATACCCGATTCCAGACCTCATTGTCCGCGAAAGAAAATGGATTGTGCAGATCGAGCTGCGCAGAGAATGGCTTGCAGAGAACCTGCGGGATGCCGCCGCGATTAATCAGCGGCTCGCATCGCTTAAGCGTTTCGAGCGCGCGCTCTGGATGCCGCGGCGTCGACGCCATCGCAAGCCACGTCACGGGCCGTCCGCTCTCTGTCAGGAGCATGTCGAGTAGTTCGTATTCATCGTCGGCCACGGTCGCGATCTTTTTCGTCAGCGCCACTTCGATCGCGCCCTTGCCCGCGCGCTTTAGCACGTTGGCATAAGAGCGAAGCTCGTCATTGCTCGCGAGCCGGCAGGCGAGAGGAGAGCCCTGGAAGCCGATATGTTGGCGGAGCGTTGTCGTCGAAAAACCCATCGCGCCCGCGTCCATCGCCTCGCCGAGAAGCGCCGCGATACGCTCGGTTTCTTCGGGCGTCGCCGCACGCTCCATCGACTCCTTGCCCATCACGTAATGGCGGAAAGGAGTGAGCGGCGCGAGGAAGCCGAGATTGATCGCCGAGCCGCGCTTCGCCGCCGCATCGAGGAACTCGGGGAAGGTTTCCCAGTCCCACGTGATGCCCTTGCTTAGCGACGCGTAGGGAATCGCCTCGACGTTGGTGAGATCCCACGCCGCGATCTCGCGCGTTTCGGGCTTGCACGGCGCCACGCCAACGCCGCAGTTGCCCATCACGACCGAGGTGATGCCGTGCCACGAGGTGCAGCTGATCAGGGGATCCCAGCAAATCTGCGCATCGTAATGGGTGTGCGGATCGACGAAGCCCGGCGAGACGATCAGGTCCGAAGCATCGATCACGCGCGCCGCGCCGTCCGGGATTTTGCCGATTTCCGCGATTCGACCGCCCGCGACCCCAACGTCTGCGCGAAAGCGCGGCGCGCCGGTACCGTCGACGATCGTTCCATTCTTAATCAATAAGTCATACGCCATATGAAATACTCCGCAGCTAGTTGAGCTCGATGTTGTAGAGCTTGGCCGCGTTATCGCAGACGATCTTCTGCGTCACCTTCTCGGGCACACCCTCGAAATCCTGCTTGATGACCTTGAGCGAGTTGGGCCACGTCGAATCGGTATGCGGGAAATCCGACGCCCACATGTAGTTGTCCTCGCCGAAGAACTTGTAGGTCATCGGACCGATCGCGTCGTCCTGGAACGTAGCCCAGATATTCCGCCGCACGTAGTCCGACGGCT
This sequence comes from Candidatus Binataceae bacterium, assembly GCA_030037595.1. Lineage (GTDB taxonomy): Bacteria > Desulfobacterota > Binatia > Binatales > Binataceae > JASHPB01. The sequence continues at coordinate 2,773 of JASHQJ010000466.1, read as the reverse complement.
TCATCTTGAGCTGCGTGTCCTCTCGCATCGTGCCGAACTTCTCGTACATGTGATCGCTTCGATACATGAAGTGCGCGATCCAGCCGGTATCGTTCTCGGCCGACACGACTCTGAGCCCCGGGAAGCGCTCGAAGACCTTGCCGAAGATGAAGCTCGAGAGGGTGCGCTGCACCTGGTACACGGGCTGCATCGTGCCGATCAGCATCCGGATGCCGCCGGCGAGGACCTGGTTGTTGTCCTCGCGCTCGCGATTCTCGCCGCCGTTGCCTTCGCGGCGGCGTCCCCTTTGATCGCGCTGCGTGATCACATGCAGCGAAAGCGGCATCTTCATTTCCTGGGCTGCCGCCCAGAACGGATCGTAAATCTCGCTGTAGTAGGGCTTGTCCTCGGGTGGCACGCCCCAGATCATAGCGCCCTTGAGGCCGAGCTTCGCGCACCGCTGGAGTTCTTTGACCGCGAGAGGGACGTCATCGAGCGAGATGAGCGCGACCGGATGCAAGCGCTTGGGATTGTAGGCGCGGAATTCCCCTACCCAGTCGTTGTAAACGCCGAAGCACGCGCGGCGGAGTTCGTCATCGTCGAGCCCGAAGAGCGGCATGCCAAGCGTCGTGTAGATCACCTCGGCCTGCACTCCGTCGATATCTTGATCCTTGATCCGCTCGGCGGGATCCCATCCGCTCGGGCGCGCGGCCTCGTAGCCCTTCTTCAGATGTTCCTTCAATTCCTCGCCGCTCTTGCCGATCCCGAAACCGCCAGCGACGGGAAAAGGTCGCACGCCCGGAGCGATGAAGAGGTAGCCTTTGCCGCTCTCGCTCTTGATCACCTTGGGCGCTCGATCGCGAAACTTGCTGTCGAGACGCGATTCCCACAGGTCCGCGGGCTCCATCATGTGGGAGTCGGCGGAAATCACGCGCATTTGCATTGGAAGTCCCTCCAGAGATTAGTGAAGGCTGTCCGCTTGGCCAGTTTTCCTAATCGCACGTATCGCACCTCTCGCCGCCGAGGGCAAGGAGGCGCACGTGTTCAATGTCGAAGTGCGCAAATGCGCTGCTCATGAGGCGGATCGCTGCGGCCCTTATTGACGGTCTCTGGTCCCTGCGCACCTTGCACCAGCAGTCAGGGATGGCCGAGGATGAGCGCACGATAGCGCTCAAGCGCACCGAGGTGGTCGCGATCGGCTCGCAAGCCGATGTAACCACCGCAATGAGAGTGATGCCACGCACGCCGAGGAGATCAGCTGCGTGGGGATCGAAATGTCCGATTCGATCGGGCAATTCGGTGCGCGTGTCAAACGCCATTAGTGCTTAAAAAGAGACGGGAGTCGGTGGCGAATTCCCGCAGGGCAGCGAGGCGTTCCGCGATTTCGGAGCCGCGCGCGCCTGAGCCTTCCAGCAGCATGATCGTGTGGCCAGCTCGATGAGTGAGCTCGTGAAGTCGGCATGGCCCCGTGCCCGCGGGTTTGACCTTGATCGTATCGGGCAACCGTTGCCCAGGACCGAGACGGCGGTTGATATCGCTGGCGACGATGGGCGAACTGGTGTAGTTCACGTTTAGCTCGGTTTCGGCCACAGCTTCGTGATGACGGTCCGATGAGTTGGCAGGTCGCTCTGAGCTCCCTGTTGGGACACTCGCGCTCGGCTGGATCGGTTAGCGTTTGGGCTTGCTCGGTCACGTCGCCGGACTGGATGACCATCTCAGCGACCGGCCGGCGTTCGGCTTCATAGCTATCGAGCAGGGCGCGTCAGCAGTGCCGTGGAAGAAGTTCCCAAGCGAGATTGAAGGCATCTTGCAAGCCGCCGTTCATGCCGTGTCCTTGGGACGGCGAACAAAGATGCGCCGCGTCGCCAGCCAGCAGAACCGAACCGGATCGGAACTGCGTCGCCAGCTTCGCGTGGCAGTGGAATCGTGTCGGGTTCTCGACGTTGACATAAGCAACGGCAGGTTCGTAACGGCGAATGGTCCCGGTCGCCTCCGCCACGAGGTCCGCCTCGGCCGAACTAGGCCGCATATGGACAGGCCAGCGTCGATCCGGAAGACCGATTTGTATTATGGGAACCGCGTCAAGGTCCAAGAAGCTCGCGTCAAACGGCTGGGTCCAGCCTTGCATTGCCGCGTCGAAGACTGCCATGGTTTTGGTGATGTCGTGGGCTTCGAAACCGAATCCCACTAAGATCGCGGGTCATGCAGTGGATGCCGTCGCATCCCACCACCCATCGCGCATCCATCTGATAGCGCTTACCGTCGCGCTCGATTTCCGCCAGGACGCCGTCGCCGCGGAGTGTCAACCCAACCAAACGTGACGATCGGTTATTCAGGGCTTGCCGCCTTGTTGGTGAAGATCGTGACGAGAATCGTCTCGGTGACCTCCTCGGACCGCCTAGATTGAACCAGTAGCTGCTTCCGCAGGTCGAGAGGTCCATCGTTCCGAGGAGTTGGCCGCCAAGTGAATCTTCACCGCTCGCTGCTTCGTTCCAGCGTCGAGAAATCTCCCGATGAGTCCCAGCGACTCGAAGAGTTCGAGCGACCGGGGATGCACCACGGTCGCGCGGTCCCAATGGAGAGGCCCCGGCAGAGCATCAATCAGGTGGCATTGCACACCGCGCCGCTGAAGTTCCGCTGCGAGGCGCAGACCAGTGGGCCCCGCACCAACCACAAGTACAGATCGAGGCACGCCTCGGCGGTCGGCGATGTTGTCGCGGGTCCCCCCTTTCTGCAGACCTACCGTAAAGTTGATAGGTCTTTTGCATAAAGCGGCGCGCTTTCGTCCGCTAGG
>JASHQJ010000465.1 GCA_030037595.1 Candidatus Binataceae bacterium | reverse complement strand
AAGATGGAAGAAGAGCACATCAAGCGGGTTTTGTTGTACGCTCAGACCTTCGAAGAGGCCGCGCAAATGCTCGGCATCACCACCGCCACTCTGTGGCGGAAGCGAAAGCTCTACCAGATCGAGTAGCCAATCTCTGCATCTCAAAATTAAACGGGCGGGCACAGCGGGCTATGCATAGCTCGCCGGCAGTGCATCTTGCGGGCAAGCTGCAGGCTCTCCGCCATTTCAATTTGATTCAAGTCTTCGTTTAAAAGTTAATCAAATTTCGCGCGTCCCTCATAAAAATCAGCACTTTTAGTTTGACTTTCATCGGCCCCGCGTTCTGGCGCGACACTTGCGGTAGTACGCTCTGCAGTGAGTGACGCGAACATGCAGTCGATGAAAATGAAAGACGAACTGAGCCGTGGGTGGATCAGTCGTCAGGCTACCCGACATCAAGCGATGTCGGCAGCACAAGGAAACCGCCAACTTCGGCGTTTGATTTTTAAACCCGAAGTTATGTTGTCCGCAAGTGATATCAGCAAGGAGCGTAACTCACGGGATGCAATCGAGGCGCAATCTGAAACGGTATTCGAAAAAGACCAGCGAAATCGAGCCCCACGCAACGCGAGACGCTTGGTACGAAATGTGCGCTCGCGACATCGGTTCGGTGGTGTGTAGTTAGGCGTGCAGGAACCGGTGCTCGGCGGGAATCCGGCACCGAGATTAGATTGATATTGCGCGGCAAGGTCCGCGCGGGAACCAAGGAGGTTCTGAAAATGAAACGGATGTTTGGTTATCTTTCCGCAGTGGCGATAGGAATTGCTTGCGCCATTCCGGCCTATGCTCAGTCACCGGCGGCTGCCACCAGCTCGCAGGCAGACCCTGCTCTGATTGCGCAGCTCGAAAAGGCGGCTCAGCAGGACATAGCCGACGGCCGGAACGGTAACAAGAACAACCCGGCTTTCGGCCAGAAAGCATACCAGGTGAACCAGCTCATCGATCGGCTGAAGCGTGGCGACCAGGTTAGCCCGTCAGAAATCGATGAGGCCCTGGAGCCGGCTCACGTCTGGTAAGCGCCTCAGGAGCAAAGCGGCGGTGTCTCGATGAGCGCCGCCGCTCCGGAGTCGTTGAAACCGAGCGAAACGGATGCGGTCGTATTGTTGTGAATCGCCTCGCATTTCCCGAGCTGGGTACGCGCGGCCAGAAGCAATCTGATCGCGCCGTTTCGGTCGCCACCGGCCAGAGATGCCTTGGCGCTGGTAACGATGGAATTGTACTGGTTGACGCACGCAGTCATCGGGTCGACGAAGGTTGCGCCCGTGACCTTTCCATCCGCAGCCCGTGAGCCTGGCAGGAAGCTCGCTAGTGCGACGACGGTAACAGCGGCGAGGGGCAGTAAATACTTCGACTGTTTCATTTTTAACTGCTTGAGCAAGGAAGATACCAGAAGCAAAAATTGAATAAATCCCTGATTTTCGAAGAGCTGGCGTCGAAAAGTTAAAGAATTAACGAGCAAATAGGCGGCATCTGACCATTGATTGGGCGATTTGGGGCCATTAGCGGCGGGAACGCTGTAGCTGATTGCCACATCGAGATGATGAATCAGGTTGAAAAGCTCACGTTCGAAATTGAAACGTCGGCGTCCAGGGGGCGAACTAGTGGCTACTTTTCCAACCTTCTGTCGCTCGTCGAGCGAGCCGGGGCGATTCCGATTCAGCACGATTATCCGGTACAGCGTGCCCCTGGTTTGGTCGCTCGGATGGTTTCTGATGTCGGCGCCTTATGCCGGCCCGTCAACTGATCGAAAAATCAGTCCCGATGCACCACTTTCGGAATGGCACATCCTTGCGCCGTATCACTCGCTTGCCGAGTGTCAGAAAAAGCAGCAGATCCTGACGGATCCAACGGGAGCGTCTTCGTCCGACGAACACACTATCCGATGCATTCCGAGTGACGACAAACGAATTCACCTGGGAGGTACGCTTCTGGAGGCCGGCGAAGGTTCTCAACGCTGAACCCTTCGCGAAATTTTTCCGGTATTCGAGAGAAGCTCGTCCGTGAATTCCTCGCTGCGCAGCAGGATCCGAAACGGCACCTTGCTCGTGTTGATACCGGTTCTGCTGGTCGGGGTGTTTGCCGTACCCAGCATCTGGCGCCTGGGCACCGCGACCGAGTGGATCCTGCAGGAGAACTACATAAGCATCGAAGCTTCACAACACATGGAATTTGCGCTCCACAATCTGCAGGTTGCCGAGCTCGAGGGCAACGGCAAACAGGCTCTTCCGGGCCTAAGCAACGAGTTTCGCCATTGGCTGAACATCGAGCTTGGCAGCTTGACGGAGCTCGGCGAGCCTGAAACCGCCCGCGATATCGACTCGAGCGCTCATCTTCTCTTTGACGAAATCGCAAATGCTCCTCCAGGAACTCGTCACGATGCGGAATTCGACCATCTGTTCTCGCGGCTCAATTTCCTGATTCGGCTCAATGAAAACGCTCTCTGGCGCGATCAGGCCCACGCCATCGACCTGGGCAGGGAACTGGTATCGACTCTCACCGTCAGCTTGATCGTCGCGATTCTTCTGGCGCTTGCGCTGTCGTGGACGATCAGCCGAGCGATAGCGCGTCCTCTCACCAGGCTCGCCACGCAGTTACATGATGTTGGCGAACGTAAACACGCCGAGCGGCTTGGGCCTCAAGATCTGTCCGAGCTGCAGACAGTGGCCGCGAGCTTCAATCAAATGGTTGACCAGCTCGACTACTACGAGCGGCTGAACGTCGACCGCCTTCTGTTCGAGAAAACCAAGATCGAGGCGATTATCCATCGCCTGGAAGATGGCGTGGTCTTGATCGACGCCGAAAGCAAGGTCGCACACATCAATGAGGTCGCGGCTATAGTGCTCGGCGTCGAAGTGGGCGACACGATGGGCAAGTCCTTCCAGGATCTGCCCAGCAAAGCCCCGGGTTACCTGCGTATCCGCGAGGAACTGCGGAGTCGGGGCAAAGACGATCAAACAGCTGAACCGATCGAAGTCGAATTGCATGCGCGGGGGCGAGATCACACCTTCCTGGTCAAGCCAATGCGCTTGTCAGAAGGCCAATACGCCCTCGGTACTTTGTTAATCCTTCAGGATGTCACCTACATTCGAGATCAGGACCGGGCTCGCACCAACCTGGTCGCTACTTTGTCGCACGAGCTTCGCACGCCGCTTACTTCACTAGGTCTGGCGGCACAGTTACTCGATCAGGAAAAGCCGATCCCGATCGTCGAACGAAAGAAACTGATTAAGACGATCCTTTCGGAGTTTTCGCGTCTGAGCGAGCTGATCGACGAGCTGCTCGATCTTTCGCGGGGTCGGATACCTTTGATGGGCATGCGGCGGATCAAGTTCGGTCTCGCGAAAATAATCGAAGACCTCGCGAAACGTTTGGCTATCCAGGCCGATGAGAAAGAGATCAAACTCGAGGTCAACGTAAGTCCTCTGCCGGAGATCTATGGCGACCCGGTGAAGATTTCATGGGTTGTCTCCAACCTTATCACCAACGCTCTGCGCTACACGCCGCGAGGGGGCCTCGTCGAAGTAATCGCGCGCCCGGTAGGTTCTCAGGCCATTCGCATGGAAGTTAAAGATACCGGTCCTGGGATTCCACCCGAGATTCGCGAGCACATTTTCGAGCGCTTCGCTCAATACACTGTCGATGGTCAACCGCCGGGCTCCGTCGGACTCGGGTTGGCTATCGCCAAAGATATCGTGAACGCGCACGCAGGACGGCTCTTTGTCGAGAGCGATGGTCACCATGGCAGCAGGTTCGTAGTAGAGCTTCCTACAACGGGAGAGGCATGACTCAAACCATGGCATGTCCTTGGGCGCCAACTTCTGTGCACGCTCTGAGCATGGACCGTGGAATCGGAGCGTACCGACTATGCAACTGCATCAAGTGCCATATCAGAATGAAAGGAGCGAAGAAAAACATTTTAATGGGAGGACTAGATGGGAACTGTTGGAAAGATAACGTCGCCCGCATATTCGTTGCAAAATCTTTTCTAAGTTTAGCTTGCATATCATCAATAAGTGATGTGTTACCGGAACAGCGGGTTTGGCAAGAGTCTTGCACCCAGTAGGCGGATTCCTTGCCGGGTCGCGCGCATCAGCAGTGAGGTAGCAAAGGTTACTTGCTTTTAAGCGGCCGACTGAGTGTTTGCCTATCGAAGATTTTGACTGGAGGGGAGATTGATGAACCTATTGTCACTATGGAGGAACCGCCCGAAGTTGCTGGTTTTTGGCTTCAGCGCCATGATGATGGTCTTGGCCATCGGGTTCAATGGAGGGTCGGCGTTCGCCCTGGACGACGAATCCGGGCCTGCCGATGGCTGTGCACCCTCACTGGCGAACCTAGGTTTTTTTTCGCGCTTTAAGGCCACTTACGAGGATATGTTGTTTAACTACTGGAAGGATCCTTCTAACTATCCTTCCTATATGGCCGCTGAAGGCAAGCCGGTTCCCGTTCCTGCAGACCAGCCGCCCTCATATCGTGGCCAGCCGCCGCCGCTTGACGAGCCGCCGTTTGCATATTCGACCTGGCCCATTGGGGGAACCGAAACGATCGGCTATCAGGGTCCTTATAACTCGAGCTATGCAACTCCTTTGATGAATACGCTCTGGTGCGGGCCTTATGGCAAGTTCATCAAGGACACCAGGGTTGAGGTCTTCGGCTGGCTCAACCCCGGAGCCAACGCCAGTACGTCGAACAGTGAGTACCGCATCGGCCATCCGAGCGGCGGCAATAACCTGATCGGCGTTGGCGGCAACGGTTTCGTCGCATACGACGTCTATCCGAACACGATTCAGCTCGATCAGCTCACTTTATACGTCCAACGGACGCCCGACGAAGTTCAGCAAGATCACTTCGACTGGGGCTTCCGTCTCACCAATCTCTTCGGACAGGATTACAAGTATACTTTCACGCACGACATCTTCAGCGATCAGTACATCAGGGCCCACAACCGATACGGCTACGACCCAGTGATGGCTTACGTCGATATGTATTTCCCGTGGATCGCGCAGGGAATGAACGTGAGAGTTGGGCGATACATCTCGCTTCCGGATATCGAAGCCCAGCTAGCACCTGACAACCTGATGGCCAGCCACTCTGACACCTACGCGGTCGATCCGTACACGCAGACCGGCATTGTCAGTACGATAAGGTGGACCAACAACTGGACAACCCAGGTTGAGTTCTCGGGAGGCAACGACGTTGCGCCGTGGGACACGAGAAATGTCAAGCCGACGCCGGCAATTTGCGTCCAATGGCTCTCAGATAGTGGCCGCGACGATATCTATCCCTGCATGAACGGCCTGAACGACGGCAAATACGCCTACAACAATCTCCAACACATGGTCGTTACGTGGTACCACAAATTTGGTAATTCGCATTGGAATATGGCCACAGAGACCTATTACATGTGGGAGCGCGATGTGCCGAACGTCAACAATCCGAAGGCTGCATCGCTGTTGATTCCCAACGCGAACGGCGCTTTCTGTTCCGGCGGAGCCTCGGGGCCTCTTACCTGCACCGCGCCTGAATACGGGCTCGTGAACTACCTCAACTGGCAGTTCCGACCGAATGCCTTCCTCAGCCTCCGAAACGAGTATTACAACGACTACAAGGGCCAGCGTTCAGGATATGCGACACCCTATTCCGAACAAACGATTGGATTGACATGGTTTATTGGCAATGTAATCGAAATCCGGCCGGAGCTGCGGTTTGACTACTCGTACGAAGTGCCGGCCTTCGACGGCGGAAGAAAATGGGGCCAGTTCACCGCGGCCACGGACGCCATCTTCTTCTATTGAGATTGGAACGAACGACCGGGCTGCCCAAAGGATTGTCATTGGAAAGGCATCCCAAGGACCCCGGCTGTTCGTACTCACGGTGTTTCGCATAGCTAATAAAGTTCCGTGCAATCAGGAAACGAGTTAACAGAGCTAAGTGCGCATACCCCGCAAAGGCATTCTGGGGAGTGGCTCAGACGGGAGGTTTAGATGCAATTTGATAAATGCACTAGATGGACAAGATGGCGCCTGGGAATCGGGCTGCTGTCTCTATCTCTGGTAGTAGGACTGTCGGGCTGTTGGAGCGCGCCGAACGCGACAACCTCGGCTGAATACGGCGCTGCGGCTGGCGGGCTGGTAGGCGGGGTTTTCGGCTGTTCCTTTGCTTACAGTTTCTCCAGCGCTCATCATCAAGAGACCGCGTATTTGATCGGTTGTCCGGTGGGCGTGGCAGCCGGCGCAGCGATAGGCGGTCTGCTCGGCTATGTGATGTACGGTCCTCCGCCGGAGAAGTGGCAGGCACCACCACCGCCGCCACCTCCGCCGCCTCCACCTCCCGCTGCTGCGGCGCCACCGCCGATGAAGGAGAAAATTACGCTGCGTGGCGTGCACTTTGACTTCAACAAGGCGACGATTCGTCCTGGCGATGCTGCGATTCTTGACGAAGCGGCGACGGAGCTGAAATCACATCCGAAGGTTCAGGTCGACGTCAACGGCTACTGCGACTCAATCGGCAGCGACGCATACAACCTGAAGCTGTCCGAACGTCGCGCCCAAGCGGTGACGACCTACCTGGTGGAAGCGGGTATCGGCTCTGATCGCCTGATTCCGCACGGATACGGAAAGACAGATTTCGTGGCGTCAAACGACACGGAGGAAGGACGCTCTCAGAACCGGCGCGTCGAACTGGTGCCGGTGTACTAGCTCATTCCGCTAAACGACGGGAGGGGTGATCGGGAACTCTGCTCTCGATCACCCCTTGTCCGTGATCAAAAGGCCGAGCGATGCTTCCAAATTGGCCGATCGACTGGCCTGACGGCAGGTGTCCTTGCAACCCGATTAAATTTTTGTTGAATTCTCAAGCGCCTCGCGATGCGTCGAACGTTTGATCAGAGCCGCGAGCGTGCCTGAGACACCATGGCAGAAGCGCAAGCAATTCACAGCTACGGCTCCCCGAGGCGGGTCGGCAGGCTTGTAACTTTGGCTCTCGTGGCGATTGTTACGATCGGTGTCATTGCGATCGCAGTCGATCACCTGATTATGGAGAGCCCGCAAGAGCGCGCAGAGCGGGCTTGTATCGACAAGTACAACTCCTTCGTCAAGCAAGCCAAGTCGAACCTCGTCAAGGGTGATCGGATCGGGGCAATCAATTCATTGGTGGCCGCCAAGGCACAATTGCATCAGTGCGAAGTGACCTCGGCGAGCTCCGTCTCGGGCATCTGGCACTGACTCGATTTGGTCTTTTCGGGGGCGCACGGAGGTGGCCCGTCGGATTCGCGCGTTCTTTAGAAGGGTGAGCCTCGCGATGCTCCAGCTAGTCAGTCGGGAATCCCGGCTCGATTGAGTTCTTCGCTTTCGCTCGACAAATCGCCAAAATTGACTACAAAGAGTCAATCAGGAAGGATTTGGCGCGCGATGACTTACCGCAGACAATTGTTTTTGCTGCTGTTGGCATTGGTGGTTGTAAGCACTGGGCTCTTCGCTGCGGCGAGTTACAGGGTCTGCGATCGGCTGCTGCGACACGAAGTGCATCGCAAGGTGCATTCAATCGCAGCCACGACCGCGTTGTTCCTCGATCCGACGATCGTTGCGCAACTTGGAGTCCCCAGCGACGACATCAAGCCGCAAGAGGCTCAGCTGGAGCGCATTTTGCGCGCGGTGTGTGACGCGAATCGTCGCAAGGATGTCAATGTCGATCACATCTTTATATTGGTGCCTTCGCGTCGGAATCCCGCTGCCGTCGTCTATGGCTTGGATACCCGAGAAGAATCGGGGATAACGCATCAACCCGGCGATGCCTTCGAGGCCGATGGGTGGAACGCATGGGCGGGGCTTGAGGGGATTCACCTTCTGGACGATCAACTGCGCGATTTTCAAGTCGGCTATGACACTGGATTTGCGCCGATCTTCGATCGTTCGGGCAGATTGATAGCAGAGCTGGGAGTGAGACTCGGATGGGCGCCCGACACGATGCTCGGTAACGTTTGGCGATTCCTGCTGCCCCCCTTCCTGCTCACCCTGGCGCTGGCGCTCATCATATCGGCGGTGCTGTCGCGCGAGGTAACTGGTCCGCTCTACAGACTACGCGCCACGGTCGAGGCGATCGGAGAGGGCAATCTAAACGCGATTGCCGAGCCGCGCGGTCCCGTCGAATTTGTCGAGATGGCGGGAGCCATCAATCTGATGACGGCAGGGCTGCGCGAGCGAAAGGTGATTGAGCAAGCTTTCTCGGGCTATCTTTCGCGCGAAGTGCTCGACCGAATTTTGCGCGATGGAAAACTTCCTGAGCTGAAAGGCGAGCGAAGACGTGTCAGCCTGCTGTTCGCCGATATCCGCGATTTCACGTCGATGTCCGAGAAAAACCAGCCGGAGGATGTCGTCGAAATGCTCAGTGAGTTTTTCGCACGCATGGTCGCAATAGTGCGCGAGAACTACGGCTACGTCGACAAATTCCTGGGAGACGGCATGATGGCCACATTCGGTGCGCCCGCCGATGACGTTGAGCACGAGAAACACGCGATCAGCGCGGCGCTCGAGATGCAGCAAGAACTCAGAAGGCTCTCCTCGAAGTGGGAATCTGAAGGCCGTGTCGGCTTCAGAATGGGCATCGGCATTAACTCGGGCAACGCGGTCGTCGGCAATATCGGTTCAGAGGCGCACATGGAGTACACGGCGATCGGCGATACCGTGAATCTGGCGTCCCGGCTGCAGAACGCGACCAAGGAGGTACACGCGGAAATACTCGTCAGCGGGTCAACCTACGATGTCGCCCAGACGGCATTTCGATGGGAACCGCTCGGTGAGATTACAGTGAGGGGACGGAGTCAGCCGGTGCGAATCTATGGTGTGCTCGGTGACGGCCCTCGGGTTCATTAATCGCTCGTGAATTTTGGCGAGCGAAACCAAGATGCTGCCGAATATCTACGAGAAGTCATCAGTAGGCGACATACGGCCCCGTACCCAATGACGATTCGGCTCCAGCATTACCTATAAAGACCGTCCTTCCGTAAAAGAATGGTAAACCCCAATCGAATTCATCGAAGGAGGAGCCACCGTCGAAAGTGCCACCAAGATCGTCAAAGGCTGAGCTATCCGAGTCGAAAAGACTAGCGGCATTCTCCACAGTGAAGTCCACGGTACTTGATGCTGAACTGCCGACGCTTTCATTAGTGGCGCTCAACGAAAGAGTTGACGACGGGCAGTAGAAACCGACGTCCTCGGAGCACTCGCTGATACTCGAATCATTGAAGAAGAAGCCGTTCGATCCGGTATCGAAAATGCCGGGCGCCGTATCTCCGTCGAAGACAGTATCGATAGTCAAATAGTTGTTGGCGT
>JASHQJ010000464.1 GCA_030037595.1 Candidatus Binataceae bacterium | reverse complement strand
GTGGTGAGAAAGCCAGTGATCCGTTCGCCAGCCTGTGCGCTGACGACATGGCAACGTGAATATGTAACTCATCCAACTTGGCCGTGCACTCGGCGGCGGTGTCAAAGCTATCGATCACCGTCCAATTGCCAAGCGGCGGTTGCGATCCAAGCCAGGTTCTCGGTGGCGCGCTCATCAGGTACCAGCCCGCGAGCGCGAGTGCCGCTGCATGATGAGTATTCATGTTTCCCGTGCTGCAACGCCTACCGCCATGTCTCGTTTCTTTGATCTCTTGAGCCATCGGCGGATCAATTCCCTCGTAGACCGAACTAGCCTCGCTCTGTTACCACCGCACGCGATAGCGTCGGCCGTTGAATGCAGCACCGAGAAAAGCAGAATAGCGCTTGGCTCAATATCTAACGGCTTGAGAGCTCTGGTGCCGACTCCCGCGCGCAGAAGCTCCGCCAAGAGATTTGGTGCCGATCGTTGGTCATCCATGAGGCGATCTGCGATGGGTCCGTGAAAAATTGCCTCGTGCAGTCCGTCAAGCCCGATTACGAAGTCGATGAAACGAACACATTCTTCGTCCAAGAGCCGCCACCAAGTTGCCGCGCCCGCGCGTGCGAATCTTATTCTGACCTCGGCAGCATAGTCGCTGAGAATATGATTACGCAGCGTGATCAGCAGATCCTCCCACGACGGAAAGTACACATAGAAAGTGCCGTAGGCAGCGCGAGCCGCCAAAGTGACCTCCTCGACGCGGCAACCAGGACGCCCAGGCTTCCTGATCACGCGCAATGCAGCCTCGATCAATTCGGCTCGCCTAGCATCTGGCCTCAAGCGCCGTCGTCGCTTGGTTATTGGATCGATATACACAGTCTCGAAATGCTATCGGATCGATGCCGCTGCCCTTCCAACACTCTCGCTCCCGACAGCGCTGCCATTGTCGATAGAGCCAGACCCACAGCAATCGGTCGATCGCGACCAGCTTGGCCGGTCTCTCCGCTCGCGACGAAGAACACGCAGCCGAAAAAGGACGGCGAGAACCTCTCAGTTCCAACCCCCGCGCAGTTCTTCGCTATTGACAGTCGTTATTATCCCTATTGACGCCGCTGAGCAACAAGACTAATGGGAGAACAGACCTGGACTGAGCGAAAAAGTTACGCTGGGGCAAAAGTTTTCCGTGATCGGTATCTTGACGCGAGAGAAAAAGCGACGACGAATTCAAATCAGCTGCGGATTCCGATCACATAAGAAAGGCTGATGTCAAGGTCAAATCAGGCTTGTGTCCGAGTTGGATTCGCCCTTTTGAGATTGTCTCCCCGCTCGTTAGTGCGCAGCCGGGAATCAAAAAAATCGCGTTCGGCAGGCGACATCGCTGCCGGAAGGAGAAAATCATGGATCGGGCAAAGGTAGCGCAGGCCTTGTGCGTCGGATTCATCGCGGCCGCACTATTGATAGCAGTGCCTGCCTTCTCACAGGTCAGGGTCGGAGATCACATCGGGCCGGACAACGCCTACAAGGTGGCGAACCTGGTGTCGCCGGGGGTACTCTGGCGGGTGAAGACTGGGATGCAGATCATTGTTGCTCCCACGGAGCGGATCGACTGGCCGGTTCCATACAAGGAGGCGACTGAAAAATATTCCTCCCAGGTCCGGCTGAGCAGCGACCACCGCTCCCTCATCGGCTACATAGCGGGGCAACCGTTTCCGCTGCTCGATTCTAACGATCCCGACGTCGCTAACAAGATCATGTGGAACTACTTCTTCCGTCCGATCTCAACTGACGATTACGATCTACGCTACTTCGACTGCGAGAGCGTGTATGGCGGGCTAAACAAGCCCTACAGAGTGCTGTGGTACTACACCACCGGTCATTATGCGGGCTACAACGAAGTCGGCCGCACCGAGGTCAATCCGATGCCGGTTGACCCCGATTTCCCGGTGTCGGGAAGGTACTCGATGACAGGGCTTTACCCGCAGCTGTCGCCGCAGGACGGCGCCGGTTCAGGGTTTCTGCGCTATCGCTATGCCAATCCCAACAAAGCCGACGACGCATGGACCTATAATCCGCAGTCACGGCGAATGCGACGGCTCAATGACAGCCTCATGAGCACCGGGCAAGATTCCGGTCCCGAGTCATATAACCCGGACGACTTCGAGTGCTTTGCCGGCAAGAACGAGAACTACGACTGGCGCTTTTTGGGTGAAAAGGAGATGCTCGGCGCCATCAACGATCCCGCCGATCCGCCGAAGACTTGCCTGACAGATGGCGGCGCCAGCCATTGTCCCGCACTATGGCAGGTACGTCATATGTATATCCTGGAAGGTCGTGCGCGCCCGGATCGCCTACCGGGAGATCTCTATTCGCGCCACGTCCTCTACATCGATTCCGAAGCAGACTTTGGGATGTACCAGGATCAGTACGACCGCAAGGGACAACTGTTCATCAACTACACATCCTGGCTTAAGTATGACGACCGGGTTTCGCCGCAATCGCGAATCGCGATCTATCCGTTCAAGCGGCTGTTCCAGACCGGTTCGTCATCCACCGACATACAGTCTGGCCTGTCCAGCGTCTGTTACCATCCGGGCTACGACGTACCCGAGAAAGAATGCTGGTATATCAACATGGGCGCAGTGGATCGAAGCTTCTTCTCTCCGGGGGCGGTCATTAGGGCATCGATGCGCTGAACAGCCGAAGCCATTCATTTCGTAGACAGCGAGCGAGCGCGTCGCGACAGGCGGCGCGCTCGCTCGCGCTTTTCGATAGGTCGCATCATTGCTGCGCATGCCGCTCTGCAGGCAATCGCGATATGTCCGAAAGGGGAGCGCAGATGCGCTTTTTATTCGCTCTTGATGCATACAGTAAGGTTGTGCGTCCTCAAAACTTGGTCCGCGCGGAGTGATTGGTGATTTCGAAACCTGGGCGATAAGCTGCGCGCATGCCGATGCGAACCGCGGAAGCGGCGGTCAACTTCGGCGAACCGCGAAGC
>JASHQJ010000043.1 GCA_030037595.1 Candidatus Binataceae bacterium | reverse complement strand
CGGCCTCTTCCCAGGAGCGCGCGCGCATAGCAGTAACCCAGGCGATTCGGTTTGCGCTCGCAAAGATTGCAAAGAATGACGCCAAGTTGTCGAAGATGCTCTCCTCCGCCATAAAGACTGGCGCCATCTGTTCATATCGCCCGCTTGCTACCCCGGCTGTTCGCTGGCGCCTTTAGGCTGCCGCCACTCCGATCACTTGATCGTGCAAAAGCGTTGTACGGAATCGTACAACGAAATCTTACGCATCTCTTTGAAAGCCGCGCCGGATGCCAATAGCCACGTCGGCGGGTCAATGGAGGAGACCAATGGAATCGAGGCAAACGAAGAGCGAAAGAATGCGCGCATCGAGACGTGTCAGTCACGCGCTGGGCGCGCTAGCCGTCCTTATCGGGCTGGCCGCGTCCGGCGCGAGCGCATCGGCCGCTACCGTGGTCGTCGGAAACTGCATGGGCGCTAGTGGGCTACCCACAATCACGGCGGGCGTCTCCGTTGCAAACCCCGGAGACACCGTTGAGGTATGCCCCGGAACCTACGTCGAGCAGGTGCCGATCATTGAGAACATAACGCTCACCGGAATCCCCGGAAAAGCCAACCCGGTGCTCACCTATCCGGCTACGCCCGAATGCTTTTTTCAGCCGGATATGACCAGCATCGAGTATTGTCCTGAGATTTACGTCTACTCCACTGCGTCACCAACTATCGAAAGGATCACGCTCGATGGATCGAATTTTCCGATTAAATGCAGTGGTCCGCTTCCCGATCACTATCCCACTGGAGTTCTGTTTCAGGATTCCGGTGGCACGGTGCGCGATAGCCAAATCGTCAATCAGGCGAGCTGCAACTTCGGCGAAGACGGCGCCGGAGTAGTCGCTTTTCCTACGGTCGAAGGTGACAATTCGCTAACTATAACCGGCAACACGATCACCAACTACGGCACTTTTGCGATCAGTATCACGGGCATCATTTATCCCTCCGCTACAGTGATCGATGAGAGCGGAACGATATCGAACAACACCATAACTAATGACGACCTGAGCCAGGAGGTAATTCTCACGTCGTATACGACCAACCTCAGGATCTCGGGCAACACAATAAACGGCGGCGGCGTCGGAACAGGCTTGAACGACAGCGACGACACAGATCTTACGATTTCCCTAAACACCATCAATAATGTTTGCGGCGACAGCATCTATTTACAGTTCCTGGATCACGCGACCGTGAACTTCAATACTCTGAATGATCCTCCTGATTGTCCTGACAGTGCCGGCGTGCTCGCAGACTGCATGGACCTGAGTTCGATCGCTTTCAACACCATCACTGGCCCCCCTGGCCCACCCGAACCTGCGTCAGCCGGGATCATTCTGTACAGCTGCGGCGGCGAAGGACCCCATCAGAAGGGATCGTCTGACAACACGATTGTTCTGAACTCGATACAGAACTTCTGTGCGGGTGTCCTGACCGGCTCTCCGGCCGACACCGACAACAACATCATCTTCAATGCGTTCGCGAATATATCGCCCGGCCTCGACGTGATGCCCGGCGACTCCTGCCCGGCGCCCGGTATCTGATTGATGAAGGGAAGGCGCGCCTCGCAGCGCGCCCTCTTTCGATCCTCTGAACTATCAAGAGCATCAGGGTCTTCCGATCCTGGTGCTCTTGGTGTCCTCGTGGCTAAAACGACCGTCGCGCGTCGCTACTTGCGCCCCTTCGACCACGCCGGATCGTACGACAGCGTCGGATAGCCGTTGCCGAGCTGGATCAGCACGCCGTGCGCCGAGCGCGGCGAGATGAACGATTCATACGAGCTCGGCGACCACTCGGTCTCGTCCACCATCCTGATTCCCTGCCGCTTCAGCTCCTCGGTTTTGCGCTTGGAGTCGGGCACGTTGAACGTGATGTGATGCATGCCCTCGCCGCGCTTCTCGAGGAAGTTGTGCAGAAATGAATTCTCGCCGAACGGCTCGAGCAACTCGATACAGAGTCCGTTGAGCTCGAACTCTGCCAGCTTGTAGCCTGCGTTTGCATTCTCGTGCTCGAACATGAAGGTGGCGCCGAGGATACCCTCGAAAAATTTGCGCGCCTCGGCGACACTGCGCACGGCGATCCCGATATGGTCGAGCTTGCCGATCGGTTCATTAGCCATCGCGATTTCTCCCGTTGATTTCGATCCAGGCTTTCGGATGTGCCGAGCTTAGCGGCATGCACGCTACGCCCGCAAACTTGTGCTCGCCGCTCAAATGAATGATAGACCATCTTTGATGGCATCTACTGAATGGGAAATTCCGCCGGTCGTGAAGGCCTACGAAGCTCTCGGCGCGGTCGGTGACGGCCGCGTAAAGATCGTCGATGGCACCCACGCGATCGTCACGTCATCGTCGGGCAGCAAGAACTACCAGGTCGAGACCTCGGCCGGCGGGCGCGAGATATCATCGAACAACAACGCCTCGTACTGGCAGGGCTACCTCGGCTATCCCGCGATCGCGGTGCTGATCGAGCGCGGCTTGTATCGCGCGCCGGCCAACGTCACCGACGCGCTGGCCGGAATTCCATGGCATGAGATCAACCGCCGTAACCGCAACGACTACGCAAAAACGCTCGCTGAAGTTGACAAGCTGATCGAGCAGAACGGGCACGATCCCGATGCGGTGCGATCGGAGGCCGAAGCGCTGCTCGACTATCTGAGGAAGCTGAAGCCGCGGCCCGGCACCCGCCGCCGCCCGCCCGCGGAGAAACTGAAGCGGGGCTAGATCGACGCAGCGCGCTTCGAGGCCTGCTTCTCAATAGCCTCGCCCGCGGCTGACGCCGCAGGCGGAAGCCGCACACCGGGAAAGGCACCCGAGCGGATTTCGGTAGAAAGCCGCGCGAATGGTGAGGGCGCTCGGCAGCGGCTGTCAACTACGCGATAGCTCAGCAATCGTTGGAGGTTGCCCTCACTCGCTGCTCGCATCACTTCATTCACTCGCGTCGGCCTGTTCCGGAGAGAGAGGCTGTAATTGGGCGCTACCTCCGTTGCTCCTCGAACACCCCATTCAAAAGCTGAAACGGCGCGGCATCATCAAAGCCCTCGAAACTCCCCTTCTCCCTGATCGCTTTCGCCGCCCTGATGAATGCGCCCCACGCCGTGCGCGCGAGCGCCGAGCCGACGCTGATTCGCCGCACGCGAGGTCTGCCAGTTCCGCCACCGTGATTCCGAAATTCACCATCACGATCGCGTTGCTCGGCTGCGGCGCCACCGCCCGCACGATCTCGCGGATCTCCTCGCGCGTGCGAGGCCCCGGCGCGTAGAGAACGTCCGCACCCGCCGCCGCGTATGCTGTCAGCCGCTTGAGCGCATCCTTCAGCGGCTCGGGGTGACCCACGAGGTAGCACTCAGCTCGAGCGACGAGCAGCACCTGAACTTTTTTGCCGTCGATCGCGGCGCGAGCCGCCTTGATACGCCGTATCGCCAGCGGCAGGTCGTAGAGTTGTCCCGGTTCTCCGTGGCGTCTTCGATTGAGAGACCCGCGACGCCGGCATCGACGCATCGCGCTACGTTCGCCGCGACACCTTGCGGATCCTGCACGTAGCCGGACTGGAAATCCGCGTTCCCGGCAGATCGGTCGCCGCGACGATTTCCGCAAGGTGCGCGAGCAGCTCGTCACACGTCGAGCCGCAAACCGTGTCAGCTTTGCCTCGCGCGAACTGATAGCCCGCACTAGTCGTGGCGAGCGCGCGAAACCCAAGACGCTTGAGGAAGTGCGCCGTGCCGATATCCCACGGATTCGGAATGACGAAGCATCCGGATTCGTGAAGTTCGGCCAACGCGGCGCGCCGGCCTTCGATACTCTCCATAGAGACGCTCCACCCTTTGCCGGCGGGAGGCGAAACCGATTGACTATTTGGCTATTCGGCGAGTCGCCTGATCACCGCCGAATCGACAGGCTTCTTCGGATCGTAGTGGCGGAGTTCCTCGTCCGGCGTGCCCGCGTGATATCTGCGCGCGATATCGTCCGGGTCGAGCGGTCCACCGATCACATTCTCGCCGAGCCGGTTTTGCATCCACGAATGCCACTCGGCCTTCGGCACGCTGTCGATCGATAACTCGACGCCGTTGTCGTCGGGATCGCGATAATAGAGCGACATCGTGATGCCGTGGTGGATGCACACCTTCGGCGTGATCCCCGCTTCCTTCAGCCGCTCGTAGTTGGTGATCCAGTCGCCGAGCGTATCGTAGAAGAACGCCAGATGGTCGAGCCCCGTCGTGCGCTTCGGCTTATCGACCAGGCCGGGGAACGCGGCGAACGCGATTCGATGATGCTCCTCGTCGTAACTCATGAACGCGATGAACTCGTTCTGGTACATCACCTTCGCGCCGAGCACCTTCCCATACCACTCGACCATTTCCTTGAGATGCGTGGTGCGGAGCACTGCGTGCGAGAGACGCGCGGGACTCTTTATCGTGTCTTTGCCGTTGGGATTTGCGCTCATGGTCGACTCTCCTTGGTTGGCGATCGACTGACTTTCAGACTCCTATCATATCCCAGTCATCGCACAACCGCCGCCGCAATGCGCTGGCACTCGGATACGGCCGGCTTGTGGTTAATCGGCCTGAGATAGCGCCCCTGATAGTCGGTGCTCGTGACATCTGCTTTCAACACGAGCTGAAACGGCTCCAAATACTCGCCGATGCACGTCGGATCGAGGCCGAAGATCCACGGTGCGCCTTGCTTCGCGACTTCGGTCATCAGGCGCCGCGCACCCGGAACATCCGAATTGCCATCAATGACGCTCTTTAGCACCTCGGTGAAAGCGATTCTCCGCCGGGAGCCGATTTTCCAACGAACGCGCGCGTCCGGCGCATGGCATCCTCGGTAATGTACTGCGTCACTCCTTCCCAGATGAAGACCGCGCGCTTCGATGAATCGAATGGGTGTGCCCACGAAGACGCTTTCCAGGGTCTGCGTGTTGAAATCGATCGGAACGAACATGACGTTCGGCGGCAGACTGCCGAGATACTTCGCGAGCTTTGCCTTCTTGTCTTTCTGTGGCTCAGGCAGTTCGACTTCGAAGACCCGCATCTTGTCGATTTGTGGCAGACGATCGGCGCGCGTATCCAGACCCACACCGAGAATCACTAACTGCTCGATTCGTTCCGACATTGCAGCGGCAAGCAAGTCGTCGTCGTAGCGAACGCGGCAGACCAGCGCGCCGTCTACCTCCCCGATTTCCTCAGTTTTTCAGAGGAAGAAATTCCGCACGCTGGAAAATCGCGTCGCCGCTTTAATCGGCCACGCGACAATCGCCTCGATAACAGGATCGTTGAAAAGCCCTATCGCCCTATCGCCGGGAGTTCATACTGTTCGTTCAGGCGGCATATTGCCGCGCCGATCGCCGTCCCGCCCGCGCCGCGATTCGCCATACTCCCGCTCTCAATCCCGCAATATCAGATTGCAAACGGCGATGCGTCTGCGACACTCTGAAGACGAATCCGCGAGTGCCGCGCGTCTCGACAGACAGCGGCAAACGCAGGCGGAAAGGACGATTCCATCATGGCGAAATTCCACTCGGCGAAAGACGCGAACCCGGCGATCCTGAGCGGCAAGACGCTCGCGATTATCGGCTACGGCAACCAGGGACGCTCGCAGGCGATCAATCTTCGCCGCGCGGGACATCATGTGATCGTCGGCAACGTCGAGGACGACAGCTTTCGCCAGGCGAAAAGCGACGGCTTCGAGACCTTCACGATGGACCATGCTGCCGCGCGCGCCGACGTGATCCTGCTGCTCCTGCCGGATGAAATCGCGCCCGAGATTTACCGCCGCGATATCGCGCCGCACCTAAAGGCCGCCAAGACTCTCGTGTTCGCGAGCGGCTACAACATCACCTACAAGTTTATCACGCCGCCCGCTGACGTTGACGTAGTTCTGGTCGCGCCGCGGATGATCGGCCAGGGCGTTCTCGATTTGCCAGCGCGCGGCGAAGGATTCCCCGTGCTGGTCGGCGTCAAGCAGGACGCATCGGGGAATGCGCTCGCGAGGATGCTTGCGATCGCGCAGGGAATCGGCGCGTTCATGCCGCACGGCGCCGTCGTCGAATCGAGCTTCGAGGAGGAAACGCTCGTCGATCTTTTCTCCGAGCACACGTGGGCGGGTGCGATGCTCTTTCTGCTGGAGCGTGCGTTCAAGCTCCTGACCGAGGCGGGAGTCAGCCCTGAGGTCGCGCTGCTCGAGCTATATGCCTCGGGCGAGCTCGGCGAGATCGGGCATGCGATGGCGGCGCGCGGGTTCTGGAAGCAGCTCAAACTGCATTCGCATACGAGCCAGTTCGGCCAGCTCACGCACGGCGCGGATTTTATCGGCCCCAATGCGGAAGCGCTGATGCTGAAGGCGATCAAGGAAATTCGTGACGGCACCTTTGCGAAGCGATGGGCCGGTGAACAGGCCGCGGGCTCGCCAACGTTCAATCGACTCCTCGGCGAGGTGCTCGAATCAGCATTGGCGAAAGCCGAAGACGACTTGTTCGCAAAGCTCGGCCGCTAACCGCCCTAAAACAGCCGGCAGATTCAACCACAGGGGGAAGTTTCGACGCGGGAGGATGCCAATGGATCAGCTCAGCCAGGAACAACTCGAGCGGGTTGGTGAAAAATGGTCGTTCGATTCCCTGATGAAAGCGCGCGCGAAAACCAGGGCCGCGATCGCAGCTATCGCGGCAAACATCTCGCCGGGCATGGTCGAGGAGGATGCGCGCCAGATGGCCAGGGAGGTGCTCGAGTCAGCGGGGTCAACGCACGGATGGCACAAAATCCTGGTGCGATTCGGTAGCAACACCATCAGGAATTTCGCGGAACCTTCGGAGCGCGGCGTCAAGCTCGGCGACCAGGACATCTTCTTCATCGATATCGGCCCAGTATGGGGAGACACCGAGGGTGACGGAGGCAAAACCTTCGTCATCGGCTCCGATCCCGAGATGCTTCGATGCAGTAGGGACGTCGAAACGATCTTTCACATTGTCCGCGACAAATGGTTAACCACCGGGATGAATGGCAAGGCGCTCTATGACTTTGCCCAGAAGGTCACCGCCGACATGGGTTGGGTGCTGAACATGGAATTGACCGGGCATCGGCTGTCGGAATTCCCTCATAGCGCCTACTATGACGGGACTCTTGCCGCGGTCTCGATTCGGCCGTCGCCAAACCTGTGGGTGCTCGAAGTGCAGATCAAGCATCCGTCCAAGCCAATCGGAGGTTTCTTCGAAGATCTCCTGCTCGAGAAGAGCGACTACCGTTAGCTGATGCGTGCACCAAAAAAGAAGCAGCGGCGCCGAGACGCGCCGCTGCCGACAACTTCACACGATCTTGGCCTGGAAAATTACAGCTTCACATACACCGACTTGATCTGAGTGAACAGGTCGAGCGCGTGGCGTCCATTCTCACGGCCAAAGCCTGACTGCTTGTAGCCGCCGAACGGCATGCTCGAGTCGCCCGCACCATAGCAGTTGATCCAGACCGTGCCGGCCTTGAGCGCGCGCGCAATCTTGTGGGCGCGGCTGATATCGCGCGTCCACACTGCGGCCGCAAGCCCATAGGTGGTGTCGTTGGCCTGGAAGACCGCGTCCGATTCATCCTTGAAGGGAATGGCCGCCGCGACCGGGCCGAAGATTTCCTCGCGCGCGATGCGCATGCGATTGGTCACGCCGGTAAAGAGCGTCGGCTTGATGAAGTAGCCCTTGCCTTCGGTCGCACCGCCGCCCATCGCGATCTTGGCGCCCTCTTGCTGCCCAACATTGAGATAGTTGTTAACCCGCTCGAACTGCTCGCGCGACACCAGCGGCCCCAGGCGGGTCTTCGGATCAAGCGGGTTGCCCACGGTCATGCGCTCACTCGCCTTTGCGAACTGGTCCACGAATTTGTCGTACATTTCGCGCTGAACGAAAATCCGCGTGCCGGCCGCGCACACCTGCCCGGAGTTGAAGAACACTCCGTTCATTGCGGTGGGAACAGCCTGCTCGAGGTCCGCATCGGGCAGGATCACATTCGGCGATTTGCCGCCCAGCTCGAGCGACACGCGCTTCAGGTTGCCGGCCGATGCCTGCAGGATCATCTTGCCGACTTCGGTCGACCCGGTGAAGCTCACCTTGTCGATATCGGGATGCTCGGAGATTGAGCTGCCCGCGCCCGGACCGAATCCGGTCACGATGTTCACCACCCCGTCAGGCAATCCTGCCTCCTGGATCAGCTCGCCGAGGCGCAGCGCCGTGAGCGGCGTCTGCTCCGCCGGCTTCAACACCACAGTGTTGCCGCAAGCGAGCGCGGGAGCGATCTTTTGCGACGCCATCATCAGCGGGAAGTTCCACGGTGTGATCAGGCCGCACACGCCAATCGGTTCCCGCAGCGTGTAATTGAACATCGACGGATCGGACGGATTGGTCTCGCCGTAGATCTTGCTCGCCCATCCCGCGAAGTACTGGAACAGTCGCGCCGAGCCCGGGATGTCGATCGTGCGGGCCTGCGACAGCGGCTTTCCGTTGTCCAGCGATTCGAGCTCGGCCAGCTCATCGGCATGGGCTTCGATCAGGTCCGCTATCTTAAGGAGGTAGCGCGTGCGCGCGTGCGGACTCATTCCCGCCCAGCGGTTGTCCTCGAACGCCTTGCGCGCCGCTTTCACGGCATCATCGACGTCAGCCTTGTCGCCTTCCGCGACGAGCGCGAGAACCTCTTCGTTGGCAGGGTTGATGGTCTCGAAGGTCTTGCCCGATTTGGCAGGAACCCATTTCCCGCCGATCAGCAATTTGGTCGGACCCTTTTTGAGAAATTCCAATGCCGCAGGCGACTTTGCTCCCCGGGCGGCGATTTCGACAGATGGTGTTGCGCTCATCTTTGCTTCCTCCGTAGTAGTTCGGGTTCTCTACAGCTTTGCGTAAACGGACTTGATCTGCGTGTAGAGTTCGATCGAATGCTTGCCTAGCTCGCGGCCGATGCCGGATTGCTTGTAGCCGCCGAATGGCGAGATCGGATCGATATTGTTGTAGCAGTTGATCCAGACCGTGCCGGCCTTCAATGCGCGCGCGATCCGGTGGGCGCGGCTGATGTCCTGCGTCCAGACGGCGGCAGCGAGCCCGTAGGTAGTATCGTTGCCCTGGAGGACCGCGTCGTTCTCGTCTTTGAACGGTATGACCGAGGCGACCGGGCCGAATATTTCTTCGCGCGCGATCTGCATGTTGTTCCGCACGTCGGTGAAGATCGTGGGATCAACAAAGAATCCTTTTCCGGTCCGCGCTTCGCCGCCCAGCGCCGGCTTCGCGCCCTCTTTCTTGCCGATATCAAGGTAGCCCTTGACTCGGTTGAATTGCTCCCTCGACACCAGCGGTCCGACCGTCGTGCTGGCATCGAGCGGATCTCCTGCCTTTACGTTCGATGCATATCGCGTCAGGTGCTCGACAAAGCGATCGTGGAAGTCGCTCTGCACGAAGACTCGCGTGCCCGCGCAGCAAACCTGGCCGGAAAGCATGCAGAACCCGAACAGCGAGGTCGGTATCGCGTTTTCGAGATCGGCGTCGGGGAAAATCACGTTCGGCGACTTGCCGCCCAGCTCGAGCGACACGCGCTTCAGATTCCCCGTCGAGGCCTGCAGAATCAGCTTGCCGACCTCGGTTGATCCGGTGAACGCGACCTTGTCGATGTCGGGATGCGCCGCGATCGCGGCGCCCGCCGTCTCGCCGAAGCCGGTGATGATGTTAACGACGCCCGGAGGAAGGTCCACTTCCTGCAGCAGTTCACCGATACGAAGAGCAGTGAGCGGAGTCTGCTCGGCGGGCTTCAGAATCGAAACGTTTCCGCACGCGAGCGCGGGCGCGATCTTCCACGCGAGCATCGCGATCGGTCCGTTCCACGGAATTATCTGCCCGCACACTCCAACCGGCTCCCGCAGCGTGTAATTGAACATCGAGGGATCGGACGGGTTGGTCTCGCCGTAAATCTTGGTTGCCCAGCCGGCGTAGTAGCGGAAGGTATCGGCCGCTCCTGAAGCCATTCCGCGCGCGAGCGAAATCGCCATTCCATTGTTGAGCGTCTCGAGAATCGCGAGTTCGTCGGCGTGCTGCTCGAGGAGGTCCGCGATCTTGAGCAGATAGCGCGCGCGCTGATGCGGCCCGATTCTCGACCACGGACCCTCTTCGTACGCCTGGCGCGCGATTTTGACTGCCTCGTCAACGTCAGCCTTGTCGCCCTCAGGAACAAGAGCCAGCACTTCTTCGTTGGCCGGATTGATAGTCTCGAACTGCTTGCCCGACTTGGCCGGCACCCATTTGCCGCCGATCAGCAGGTTCTTCGGGCGTTTCAGAAAATCGAGGACCGCGCTCGACGTAACGCCATGCGCGGCGCGTTCAATTGATGGAACTGCTGCCATTTTATTCTCCTTCAAGAGATTTCACGCGGATGCGATCAGTTCGCGGGCGTGCGAGGCCTGCGTCGGCCAGGCGCGGTGGTACACATCATCACCGTCGCCATGATAATTGTCATTACGCTCGGTTAATGGCATAGCGTCCGAAGCTGGCGCTGGTCAAATGAAATCTGGCCACGAGGAACATCGGCCGATTCAGTGAGGCTCCGATGGCAGAAGACAACGCGGCAGCTCGTTCCGTTCCCTACCGGGTAATCGGCACCCGGCCGATCCGCCACGACGGTATCGACAAGGTGACAGGGCGCGCCAAGTACGGCGCTGACTACTCCTTCCCCGGCATGCTTCACGCGAAAGTGCTGCGCAGTCCCCATGCTCACGCGCGAATCAAATCCATCAACACCGCCAGGGCTGCGCGCCTGCCTGGAGTCGCCGCGATAATCACGGGCGCCGACCTGCCTGATATCATGAGCCGTACCGAGAATCTGGGCGAAGGAGCGGTGAATTCCCGCTACATTTCGCTCAACGTGCTGGCGCGCGACAAGGTGCTGTACGACGGCCACGCGATCGCCGCCGTCGCCGCCTCGAACATTCACATCGCCGATGAAGCTCTGAACTTGATCGAGGTCGAGTACGAGGTGCTTCCGAGTGCGATGACCATAAACGCGGCGATGAAACCGGGCGCGCCGATCATCCTCCCTGAGCTGAGGAACAAGGAAGAGGGGCCGGACAAGGAAACCAACATCGCCAACCATGTCCGTTTCAGCCGCGGAGAACTCACCGAGGGCTTCGCCGCCGCCGACTTCGTGGTCGAACGCGAATTTACCACGGCGATGGTGCATCAAGGGTACATCGAACCGCACAACGCCGTCGGCATCTACAGCAATAACGGTTTCGCGACCATCTACTGCTCGACGCAGGGCACCTTCGCGGTGCGATCGCTGACCTCGCAGGTCCTGCAGATGGCGGAAGGACACATCAAGGTGGTTCCCGCGGAAATCGGCGGCGGCTTCGGGGGCAAGCTTGGAATCTACTTGGAGCCGCTCGCCGTCTTGCTCTCGAAGAAGACCGGGCGGCCGGTGAAGATGGTGATGACGCGGGCCGAAGTTCTGCGCGCGACCGGACCAACCTCGGGCTCGAAAATTCGCTGCAAGATGGGCGCGACGCGCGACGGCAAACTCGTCGCCGCCGAAATCTGGATGGCTTACGAAGCGGGCGCCTTCCCCGGATCACCCGTTGGCGCGGGCGCAATGACGATCATCGCTTCGTACCAGATTCCGAATTTCGTGATCGACGCCTACGACGTGATCGTCAACCGCCCGAAGACCGCGGCCTATCGCGCTCCCGGCGCGAGCAACGCCGCGTTCGCATCGGAGTCCGTTATCGACGAGCTGGCGAGCTTGTGCCGCATCGATCCGATCGACTTCCGGATCATCAACGCGGTGCGGGAGGGCAGCGCTCAATCAGCCGGACCGCCGTTCAAACGAATCGGCTATCTGGAGACGCTCGAAGCGATCAAGAACTCGCCACAAAACAAGTCGAAGATCGACGGAGCGTTCCGCGGCCGCGGCTTCGCGTCGGGCTTCTGGTTCAACGCCGGGCTTCAGTCATCCGCAGTCGTCAATCTTCATGTCGATGGCACCGCGAGCGTCATGACCGGTTCGGTCGACATCGGCGGCTCGCGCGCCTCAATGGCGATAATCACGGCTGAAGTGCTGGGCCTCGACGTAACCAGCGTGCGGCCTCTGGTGGGCGATACCGACAGCATCGGTCATACCGACGTCACGGGAGGAAGCCGGACGACGCTCGCGAGCGGGCAGGCCGTTTACGAAGCGGCGCACGACGTCCTCCGTCAGCTCAAGGAACGTGCGGCGCGCCTCTGGGATAAGAAGCCCGACGAAATCGAATTTGCCGACGGCGTGTTCAGCACCGCCGACGCAAAGATTTCACCGCTCTCGGTCAAGCAGCTCTGCCGGCAGCTCGCGAAAACGGGCGGCCCGGTTACGGGCAAAGCGACGATCAATGCGCGCAACGCGGCGCCCGCGTTTGCCTCGACGATGGTGGACGTAGAAGTCGATCCGGATACCGGCAAAGTCAGGCTCCTGCGATGTACGATCGCGCAGGACGCCGGACGCGCAATTCATCCGAGCTACGTTGAAGGCCAGATGCAGGGCGGCACCGCGCAGGGCATTGGATGGGCCCTTAACGAGGAATACGTTTACGACCGCGACGGAAGGCTTCGCAACACGGGTCTGCTCGACTATCGGATGCCGACCTGCCTCGACCTCCCGCTCATCGAAACGGTGATCGTCGAGGTGCCCAATCCCGCGCATCCGCTCGGCATTCGCGGCGTGGGAGAAGTCTCGATCGTGCCGCCGCCGGCGGCGGTGGCGAACGCGATATACAACGCAATCGGCGTGCGGATGACTGAATTGCCGATGTCTCCGCCGCGCCTGCTGAAAGCGATTCTCAGAAGGCAAGCCGCCGCAGCGGAGATGGCAAACGCCGCCGCCGATTGAACAGCGTCCGACCAGCACCTCCCTACCTGTTGCAGGGCTAGCGGGTCGGCGTGGTAGGAAGAAGTGCGATGAGTGAATCAGGCGACGGCATAAACGAGCTTCCGACCAACGGCAAGGTATCTAAGGCAACGTTCGCGGGCGGCTGCTTCTGGTGCATGGAACCCGCATTCGACGGAATTCCCGGCGTACTTTCAACGCAGGTCGGATACACGGGCGGGCACACTCCGAACCCAACCTACGATCAGGTCTGCAGCGGCATGACCGGTCACGCCGAAGCCATCGAGCTCACTTTCGATCCCATGAAGATCAGCTATCGGAAACTGCTCGACATCTTCTGGCACAACATCGATCCGACCATGCGCGATCAGCAGTTCTGCGACGAGGGTACCCAGTACCGCACCGCGATTTTCTTTCACGGTCCCGAGCAGGAAAAAGAAGCCAGGGGGTCGCTGGTCGAACTCGACAAGACAAAGCCCTTCAAAGAGCCGATCGTCACTGAGATCGTTCCCGCATCGACGTTTTACCCAGCCGAGGATTATCACCAGCAGTACTGCCGCACGCACAAAATCGCGTACGGGATGTACCGGGTGAGCTGCGGCCGCGACTACAGATTGCGCCAGTTGTGGGGCGAAGCCGCAGGGACTCATGCGTAGCGGCTGATACGATACCGGCAAGGTCATCCTTCTCTGCCCTGATTCCCATTTCTGACGACCGCTACGCGCTGTCGTGGTGCAATCCGGGATGCTAGCGTTCTTCGCGCCCCTCTGACGCCGATGGCCAACGGAACTGCCGACTCGATCGCACCCTACTTCACGATCTGGACCGAGCCGCGCGCCACGATCCGCCGCATTATCGAGATTAATCCGCGCCGCAGCGTGATAATCCTCGCGATGCTCGCGCCGGTGCTCACGACTCTCGAGCGTCAGTGGATGGCCGTCATGTCAGGCAGCAAGACTCCGCCGTGGTGGCCATTCCAGGTCGCGATCGAGGTGGTCGGCGCGTCGATTTTCGGCATCATCGCGCTCTACGTGAACGGCGGCCTCGTGACCTGGGCGGGACGTGCGATCGGCGGCGTCGGGCGCGCGATCGAAATGCGCGCGGCGATCGCATGGTCAGAGATCCCGACGATCACCGCGGCGAGCGCAAGCATCATCGCGCTCCTGGTAGGACTGCTGACGCCGCCCGAGGTCGGCATCAACGGCCTGCCCAAGATGGGCGAGCCGCTGATCAAGCTCGGCGGCGTTCACTTCGTGCTGGGGGTGTGGGGCTTCGTGCTGTCAGTCAAATGTATCGGCGAGGTGCATCGCTTCTCGGCGTGGCGCGCGCTGCTCGCGATCCTGATAGTCGCAGCCTTCGCGCTTGCCATTCTCAGCCTCGTTATCCTCGCTGCGTACGTTTCACAAGGCGGAAGCGCGTGAGCTAGTCAACGTGAAGCCGCTCTGCGAGGCGGCTGAAACGTCGGCGCTCGTCCTGGTTGCGCACCGCCTGCTGCAGCGCGCTCTTCGTACCGACCAGCACGCAAACCCGCTCAGCCCGCGTGATCGCCGTGTACAGCAGGTTTCGCCGAAGCATGAGGTAGTGGCTCGGATGTATCGGCATCACCACGGCGCGATACTGGCTACCCTGGCTCTTGTGCACCGAGATCGCATACGCGAGGCCAATCTCGTCGAGCTCCGACAAATCGTAATCGGCGTGCGCTTCTTCGAACGCGATCGTGATGCGCCCCTTCTCCGCGTTGACGTTCACGATACGGCCGATCGAGCCGTTGAAGATACCCTTGTCGTAGTTGTTGCGCAGCTGGATGACGCGGTCGCCGTCGCGCAGCGTGCGATCTCCCGCGCGAAGCTCGGGGCCCCTCGGATTGAGCAGTGCCTGCAACTCGTGATTCAGCGCGTGCGTGCCGAGCGGCCCCCGATTCATGGGCGTCAGCACCTGGATGTCGCGCGGATCGTTGATGCCGAAGCGGCCGACGAGCCGCTGATGCACCAGCTGCTTGATCGTCGCCATCACTTCTTCGGGCGCGGCGCGCTCGAAGAAAAAGAAATCACCTTCAGGATCGTTCGAGATGATCGGAAACTCGCCGCGGTTCAGGCGATGCGCGTTGGCGATGATCATGCTCTGGCGCGCTTGCCGATAAACCTCGTGCAGCGCAACCACCGGCACCAGCTCCGACGCGATCACGTCCTTCAGCACGCTGCCCGGCCCGACCGAAGGAAGCTGATCGCGATCTCCCACGAGCAGCAGCGAGCAATTCGGCATCAGCGCCGCGAGCAGATTCGCCGCGAGCTCGATATCCATCATCGAGGCCTCATCGACGATGACGAAATTCGCTTTCAGCGGAAATTCCTTGCCGCGGATGAATCCTCCCGTCTCGGGCGCGTATTCGAGCAGGCGAT
The DNA here is from genome assembly GCA_030037595.1 of Candidatus Binataceae bacterium. GTDB lineage: Bacteria > Desulfobacterota > Binatia > Binatales > Binataceae > JASHPB01. The sequence continues at coordinate 20,890 of JASHQJ010000043.1, read as the reverse complement.
GAATGGTTTTTGCATCGCGGCCGGTCGCCTCCTTGAGGCGTCGCGCCGCGCGCCCAGTCGGCGCAGCGAGGGTAGGTTTCAGGCCAACATCGTCGAGCGCCACGATAATCGACTTGAGGAGCGTCGTCTTGCCGGTGCCGGGTCCTCCAGTAATAACGGTGACGCGGCTTCGAAGCGCCGTTCGCAGCGCCTGAACCTGCTCGAGCGAGAGTTGAATCTCGGCGGCTTTGAGAGCGGCCGCGACGGCGTGCTCGACGACTGGAGCAGCGATGGGTTTGGCCGCGTCGAGTTCCTTGAGGCGTTGTGCGACGTTGCTTTCCGCCTCGTGCAGCGGCTTCAGGTAAACGGCGGTGTGCTCGGCAGCGCGCTCGACGACCACCTCGTCGGCCTTGGCCAGTTCCTCGACGGCCTCGTCGGCGAGATCGGAATTCATTTCGAGCGCACTCTGGAACTGACCCTCGATATACTCGAGCGGCGCGTAAACGTGACCCTCGTCAGCCGAGCGCTCGAGCACATACCGAACCGCGGCGCGCGCGCGCTGAATCGAGTTGCGCGGGATGCCGAGCTTCTCGGCGACGGCGTCGGCGGTGCGAAATCCGATTCCATGAATCGTGCGCGCGAGCACGTAAGGATCGCGCTTGACACCTTCCAGAGCGTTCTTGCCGTACGTCTGATGGATGCGCCGTGCGTGCGCCGCGGCGATTCCGTGACCGCGGAGAAAAACGGTGAGCTCGCGGAGCCCCGACGAATCGCGCCACGCCGTCTTGATCCGCTCCGCCACGACGCGCCCGATGCCCGGCACTTCGCGCATCCGATCCGGCATCGTGTCGAGCACCTCGCCGAGACTCTCGCCGAAGTACTCCGCGATACGCCGCGCGAGCGCCGGGCCCACGCCATGAATCTCCGACGCGAGGTAGCGCTCGAGTGCGACCGCGCCCGCGGGACGGAGCGTCTCGAAGTCGAGCACCTTGAACTGGTCGCCGAAGCGCGGATGCTTCTCCATCCGGCCCTGCGCGCGAATGATCGAGCCGACCTCGACCCCGCTGAGATCGCCCACCACGGTGACGCGTGTCAGTTCGCCGTTCGCGCCGCTCACCGCCAGCACGGCGACCGAGTAGCCGTTCTGCTCGTTGACATAGAGCAGATGGTCGAGCGTGCCCTCGATCGTCTCAGAGTTATGTTCGGCGGGATTCAAATGGCGCCCCGATCGAGGATCGCGAACGGTGCGTAGCGCGTAAAGGGCCTGGGAAGAAGTTTCGTAACAGCCGGGCGCGCGTCAGACCTCGACCGTCTCCCACTTGCCGCCCCAGAAGCGCCAGGTCTTGAGGCTTGAGCGCACGATATAATCAGCGATGAGCGACCACCAAATCCACACGATGTTGCCGTGGTGGTACCAGATCAGGATCGTCAGGAAGAGCCGCATTCCGTAGAAACCGGCGAGCGAGCCGTAGAGCGGGAAGCGCGAGTCGCCCGCGCCGCGCAGCGCGCCCGTGATCGTCCAATCCACGGCCATCAGTGGCTGCGCCGCGCCGAGCGCGTACATAAACGCCACGGTGTAGAGGATGACCTGGTGATCGTCGATGAAGAGCGCCGCGATCTGGCGCGCGAACACGATGAACACGAGGCCCATCGCCGTCATCAGGACGACCGCCATGCCGGTCGATTCCCATCCCGCGCGCCGCGAGAACGCCGGGTCGCGCGCGCCGAGTCCTTGTCCCACGAGAGTCGCCGACGCCGCCGAAAACCCGAAGCCCGGCAGGAACGAGAGTGCGAGGATGCGCACGCCGATAAAATACGCCGCGACTTCCTTGTCACCGTAGCGCGCGACGAACGCGACATATGCGACGAAGCCAAACTGGATCACGAGCTGCTCGATCGCGGCCGGATTGCCGACGCGCAGGATTCGCCATCCGAGGCCGAAGTCGGGCCACAGCTTGTCCCATCGAAAGCCGAGCACCATCCCCTCGAACGAGAGCGCCCAGAAGAAGAGCAGTCCGCCGATCGCGATCGCGATCAGCGTCGCGAACGCCGAGCCATCGACGCCGAGCGCCGGGATTCCGAATTTTCCGAAGATCAAAACGTAATTGAGGAAGATCGCAAGCACGTCGATGATGCCGCCGATCCAGAGCGGCGTGCGCGTGTCGCCCGCGCCGCGGAGCCCCGACGCGCACATCAGGAAAATCCCCTGGAAGGGTTCCGAGAGCATCACGACGCGCAAGTACCGCGCGCCCATCGCGGCCATCTGCCCCTTCACCTGGAAGAGGCCCATCAGCGGCGTCGCGAAGACGATCACCGGGATCGCGATCACGGTTGAGACGAGCACGCCGAATACCACCGATTGCGTGAGCACCTCCTCGGCGTCCTCTCGATCCTGCGCGCCGATATAGCGCGCCACCAGCGCGACTGTCCCCGTGCCCACCGCGGCGATTCCGGCCCGCACCGCGCCGAGGATCTGCGTCGCGAGCCCGACCGCGCCGACAGCCTCCGCACCGAGCCGCCCCACCATCAGCATCGCGGCGAGCCCGAGGATCGAGTCGAGCGCGAACGACAGGATCACCGGCCACGCAAGCGCCCACACCTCGGTGCGCATCGCTTCGACTGGAGGCAGGGCGATCGCGGCCCCGGGCTCGGTGGCGAGCTCCGGAACCGACTCGAGGAACTCCGACATGATTGTGAGCAGTTACGCCAGCCCGCAGGTGTCCAGTCAAGTGAGGGTTTCGAGCAGGCGCGCCAGCTTTCAACCCGCGTCCGAGGGAAGCGGCCGCGGCGACGACGCACCACCGACGCGCACCGGCAGGATAACGAGGCTTAGGCCATAGACCTGCAACCAGGCTTGCAGTTCGAGCGAGGTGTGGTTGTGAAGGAAGCGCCCGATAAAGCCTTCCACCTCGTTAGAGAAGATCAGCTTGCCGGCGAAAAACACGACGTGCGGAAACTCGTGCGCGACTTCGAGGCAGAGCCGGCGCAGCTCGGCGACCACGTCGGGGGAAAGCCCGGAGCGCAGCTCAGGATGCATCCCCATGTCGCCGGCGATCTGGCAGTACTCCTGCAAGTCCGCGGCTAGCCGATTCTCAAGCTCGTGGATCTCGTCGGGACCTTTTAGCAACGCGGAATCAATCTCGCCGACGCCGATGAAGACCACGTTGTGGAACTCGCCCCGAAACAACTCGCTCACTGACATCAGCGTTGCGAGGCCGAGGCCATTGTAGCCGCTCACCAGGATCGCAGCGGTCGGCGCATCGAGCTCGAGCGGCGGTGCCGCCTTTTTCTCGGCTTCGTACAACTTGGGCAGGATCGCCGCCTCCAACCCTCCGACGGCTTCGGCGGCGCGCCGATAGTGGCTGCGTACCGCCCAGCAAATTGTGATCAGCGCCAGGGTTATTGCGATCGTCACCCATCCACCCTGGTCGAACTTGAAGAGGATTGTGAGGACCAGGATTGTGGCGGTGAAGATGCATCCGACTCCATTGACGAGCAGCTTGCGGCGCCATCGCGGCTCGCTCTTGTGCTCGCGGACCCAGTGCACGCTCATGCCAAGCTGCGAGAGAGTGAATGTGATGAACACGTTGATCGCGTACAGCACGACCAGGATATCGACCTTGGCGTGCGTGCCGATCAGGATCACGAACGACGCCAGGCCCATCGCAAGAACGCCGTCCTGCGTCACCAGCCGCGCACTCAGGCTGGAGAAGCGACGCGGCAGCCATCGATCATTCGCCATCGTGGCGAGCACGCGCGGCCCGTCGATAAACCCGGTCTGTGCCGCAACGAAGAGCAGCGCCCCCTCGGTAATCAGCGTGAAGGTGATGATTTCGAGACCGACTGGAACGCCGAAGAAGGTCCAATCACTGGCGACGCGATTGAAGAGCACGGCGTTGAGAGTCTCGCCGGCGCTCGGCTGCACATTCTCGAGCAGGTAGCCGATGAGAATGCCGCCGGCAAGGAAGGCGAGCGAGAACGCCATGTAGATCATCGTGCGCTTGCCGGTCACAGTGCGCGGCTCACGCAGGATCGGGAGGCCGTTGCTCACCGCTTCGATTCCGGTGTAGGTGCCGCCGCCCATGCTGTAGGCGCGGAAGAAGATGGCCGCGATCGCGACAAAGCCGAGAGTGTCGATAGCGTGGCGGGCCTCATGCACGGCACCGTGAAACGCGTGGGGGAAAACGAACGCGCGGCTCAAGAGCGCGTAGCCGACCAGCCACGCATGCATGAGCACGAACGCGATAAAGATCGGCAGCAGCGACAGCACCGACTCCTTCACCCCGCGCAAATTCATCGCGATCATCAGGAGCACGACGGCCAACACGAACCAGAACTTGACGAGTTGCCACTCGAGCGGAAGGAAACTGAAGATCGCGTCGGCGCCGCTCGCGATCGACATCGAAATCGTCAGCACGTAATCGACGATCAGGGCGCTGCCCGAGATGAGTCCGAAGTACGGTCCGAGCAACCGCGTCGCGACCAGGTATCCACCGCCTCCCGTCGGAAACAGATCGATCGTTTGCGAATATGACGCCGAGACCACAAACACGGTGAGCGCGGTCATCAGCGCCAGAAACACCGCCAGGTACTGATGCGGGCCGAGCGCGCGGAACGCCTCATCGGGGCCGTAGCACGAGGAACTCAGGCCGTCGGAGCCAAGTCCCACCCACGCGAGAAACGCGACCAGCGACAAGTTATGGAAGACGCGCGGATCGCGAACGTCGCGCGGCGGACCAATCAGGATTTCACTGAGAGTGCGCCGGCGGGAGGCGTCGCTATCGGTCCGACTAGGTGTCGCAGGCATCTTCGCGGCTCCAGCAGCGCAGCCGCCATAGAGTTCTACGAATTCGCGGCGGCGACCGCAAAGGGAATCGCGATGTTAACGGTGAGAGTTAAGTCGTGTACGCGGCTCGCGCGAGGCCAACCTGGTAGCGCGCAGCGTCGATCAGATTCTGCATCAGCGCAAGGACCGTCATCGGGCCCGTGCCGCCGGGATTCGGCGTGATCCAGCCCGCGACCTCTTTGACCGCATCGAAATCGACGTCGCCGACGAACTTGCCCGGCCCGATTCGCCGAAAACCGACATCGATCACGCACGCCCCGGGCTTCACCATGTCGGGCGTGATCAGATAGGGCCGGCCGGTGTCCGCGCCGACGCACGGCACGAGGATGTCCGCGGTGCGGCAGATCTCGGCGAGGTTGCGGGTATGACGATGACACCAGGTGACGGTAGCGTTGCGGAGCCGGCCGCCGAGGATGATCGCGGTCGGCTTACCGGCGATATCGCTGCGTCCGATCACCACTGCGCGCGCGCCATCAACAGCGACCTTGTAATAGGCGAGCAGCGTCAGGACTCCGCGGGGCGTGCATGGAATGAACGTCCCCCACTGGCCGCGATAGAAGCCGCTCACGCTCGTGGCGCCAACTGCGTCCACGTCTTTCAGCGGCGCGATCGCGTCGAACAGTCGGAAGCGATCGACATGCTCGGGGATCGGAATCTGAAGCAGAATTCCGGTGCTCGCCGGATCGCGATTGACCTCATCGATCAGCGCGAGCATCGAGGCGGTGCTGGCCTCGACCGGTTTGATCCTGATCGTGCGGCTTGAGCAACCGAGCTCTTCCGCCATGCGCTGCTTGTTGCGGATGTATTGGCGTGACGCCGGATCGTCGCCGACCAGAATCGCGGTCAACGCGGGTGTAAAATTATGATGGTGTTTGAGTTCCTCGACATGACGCCTGAGCTCGGGCATCAGATGCGCGCTCACCTCGCGCCCGTCCATGATTATTGCGGTGCTCATCCGATACGATTCGACTATACGAGCAGGGCGCGAGCAAGGCGCTGTGGAAAGATGCCGCGCCTGTTGGCAGATCGCGCGCGTTCGTCTCGTGGCCCAATGTCCGCTCTGTTACTTTTTGGTGGCCGATGAATGCGCCCAAGCGCACCGTCCTTTACGATCTTCATCAGAGACTCGGCGCACGGATGACGGAGTTCGGCGGCTTCACGATGCCCGTGCAGTACAGCGGGATTATCGAGGAGCACGTCGCGGTCCGCTCGGCGGCGGGGCTCTTCGATTTGAGTCACATGGGCGAGTTCGAGATCAGCGGACCGCACGCGCTCGAGCTCCTTGAGCGCGCGCTGACGAACTCCGCGGCACGCCTCGCCGAAGGACGCGCGCAGTACACGATCATGTGCACCGAGGACGGCGGCACGATCGACGATTTGATCGTCTATCGCCTCGGTGCACAACGCTACATGCTCTGCGTCAACGCATCGAATATCGCGCGTGATCGTGAATGGCTGCTCGAACTGAATGGCGGACGTGCGGAATTCAAAGATGTGAGCGACTCAAGCTCGCTGGTCGCGGTCCAGGGGCCGCGCACGGTTGCAATTCTCGAACGGATCGCAGAGTTTCCGATCGGCGCGATCGTGCGCTTCGGCGTCGCGAGCGGCAAGGTGGCTGGTACGCGATGCGTCGTCGCGCGCACGGGGTACACTGGCGAGGACGGCTTCGAACTCTTCGTCGATAACGCCGCCGCCGTGCGGCTCTTCGAGGCAATCCTCAACGCGGGCGCGGGCGACGGGATCAAACCCGTCGGACTCGGCGCGCGCGATACTCTCAGGCTCGAAGCGTCGCTGCCACTTTATGGCCACGAACTCAACGCCGCGACATCACCGCTCGAAGCGGGACTAAAAACGTTCGTAAAGCTCGGCCGAGATTTCGTAGGCGCAAAGGCACTGCAGACACAGGTGGCCAACGGCACGAAAAAGCATCTCGTAGGTATCCAGACCGATGATGGGAAGGTCGTCGCTCGCCAAGGCTACACGATTTTGGCCGACGGTATCGCAGCCGGTGTCGTCACCAGCGGCACCTTCGCACCGTGGCTCGGCCGCCCAATTGCGATGGCGTACGCATCGGCAGGCACAGTTACGCCGTCTAATGCATCGGGGCAGAAGATCGAGATCGAGGTGCGCGGGCGGCGCGCGGCCGCAACCATCATCAAGATGCCGTTCTACCGGCGCGGCGACCCGCGCTTCGACTCGCGCGCCAAGTTATGATCAATGCTGCTTCACCGTGCGGTGGAGAAGGATGACGACGAAGGGGAAGAGAGTTTCCAGATGAGATTCATGCCGCATACCAGCTCCGACATCGCGGCGATGCTCGATGTCGTCGGGCTCGAAAACCTCGAACAACTTGTCGCACATGTGGCGGCCGAACTTCGCGCCAAGGCGACGATCGCAATCGACAGCGGACGGAGCGAGGCCGAGGTCGCGCGGCAGATCTCGAGGCTCGCGGCTATGAACTCGGGCGCGCGCGAATTCACGAGCTACCTGGGCGGCGGTTACTACAATCACTACGTGCCTGCCGCGGTACGTGCGATCACCGCGCGTGCGGAATTCGCCACCAGCTACACGCCCTATCAGGCCGAGGCGAGCCAGGGCACGACGCAGGCCATCTTCGAGTTCCAGACGCTCATCACGCAGCTCACCGCGATGGAAGTCGCCAACGCCGGCATGTACGACGGCGCATCGGCGGCCGCGGAAGCCGTGCTGATGGCGCATCGGCTAAAGCCCAAGCGAACGGTCGTCGCGCTTGCGCGCGCGCTCTGGCCGGATTACCGCGCGACGATTCGCACTTACCTGAGCTCGATCGAGGAAATCGAAATCGTCGAACTTCCTTTCGACGATTCTAGCGGTGCCACCGACGTGGCCGCGTTCGAGAAAATCGCGAACGAACGCCTGCTCTGCGCCGTCATCGGCTATCCAAACGCTTTTGGCGTGATCGAGCCGCTCGGCGCGATCTCGGAAATCGCGCGGCGAGCCGATGCGGTCGCGATCTCGGCCACCGCTGAAAGCCTCGCGCTAGGGCTCCTGAAGCCTCCGGGCGAGCTTGGCGTCGATATCGCGACAGGCGAGGGCCAGAGTTTCGGCCTACCGCTCCAGTTCGGCGGACCGGGCTTCGGCTACCTGGCAGCCAAGATGGCCAACGTGCGGCAGCTGCCGGGACGTCTCGTCGGCGAGACACGCGATCGCGACGGGCGGCGTGCCTTCTGCCTCACGCTCGCGGCGCGCGAGCAGCATATCCGCCGCGAGCGCGCGACCTCGAATATATGCACCAACCATTCGCTCTGTGCGCTCGCCGCGACCGTTTATCTCTCGCTGATGGGACGCGCCGGGCTTCGCGACCTGGCGGAGCGCAACGTCGAACTCGCGCACGAAGCAGCCGCGGTGCTCGAAACGGTGGGAATCCGGCGGCGCTTCACAGGCCCGTTCTTCAACGAATTGGCGATTCGCGTCGATAACGTCGCGATGGCTCTCAAAGCTGCCGAGGCACGAAAGATACTGGCCGGAATCGCACTTGGCCGCGACTATCCGGAGCTTTCCGACGCTCTCCTCACGACCTGCACCGAAATGAATCGGCCCGATGAACTCGAGCGCCTCGCCGGCGCGCTCGCGGAGGTGCGGTGATGGCGACGGCAGGGACGATTCGTCATATCGCAGCGGCGCCCGAGCCGAGGCCTCACCGCATCGAACCGGTCGCGGGCGTGCCGCTTATCTTCGAGTTGTCGTCCGACGGGCGGCGCGGCGCCGATGGGCCGCCGCGTCCCGACGGCATCGCGCGCGGCGCCGATATCCTCGGGCGCGAACTCTGCCGCGAGGACTTGCCTGGATTCCCCGAGCTCAGCGAACCGCAGGTGCTGCGCCATTTCCTCAGGCTCTCGCAGCTCAACTTCGCGCAGGCGCTCCAGTTCTATCCGCTCGGCTCGTGCACGATGAAGTACAACCCTGTGCTCAACGAGGAGATGGCTGCGCTGCCGGGGTTCGCAGCGCTACATCCCGCGACGCCCGAGCATCTAGCGCAGGGTGCACTTGAGTTGATGGAGCGGATGGAGGCGGCGCTGGCCGAGATCACCGGAATGGATGCCGTGTCGCTGGCTCCTGCAGCGGGCGCGCAGGGTGAGCTGACCGGGCTCCTGATGATTCGCGCGTTCCATCGCAAGCGCGGCGAACACCGCCACAAGGTGATAATTCCCGATACGGCGCACGGCACGAATCCGGCCAGTTGCACTCTCGCTGGATTCCAGGTCATCGTCGCGAAGTCGAACAACCGCGGCTTCCTCGAAGCGGCGGAGATTCGCCGGCTCGCGAGCGACGACGTCGCCGCGATGATGGTGACGAATCCGAATACGCTCGGAATTTTCGAGCCCGAAATTCGCGAGATCGCGACTACGCTGCATGAGAAAGGCGCCCTGCTCTATCTCGACGGCGCCAACATGAACGCGCTGCTCGGAGTCGCCAAGCCGGGCGACATGGGCGCCGATATCGTGCAGCTCAATCTGCACAAGACGTTTTCGACGCCGCACGGGGGAGGCGGGCCCGGAGCGGGTCCGATCGGCGTGAAGCGCCATCTCGAGCCGCTGCTGCCGATGCCACGCCTTGCGCGCACCGGGGACGGCCTGCGCTTCGAGACGAATCGGCCCGATTCAATCGGGCGGCTGCGTTCCTATCACGGCAACTTCGGCATGCTGGTTCGCGCCTACGCCTACATCCTGGCGCTCGGCGGCGACGGACTCGCGCAGGCGAGCCGGCTTGCGATCCTCGGCGCCAAATACCTCCGCAAGCGCCTCGAAGAGAAGTTTCCGAGCGCGACCGGCGAGCCATCGATGCATGAGTGCGTGTTGACGCACGATCTCGAAAAGCGCGCCGACGTCAGCACGCTCGAAATCGCCAAGCGCCTACTGGATTTCGGTATCCATCCCCCGACGATTTACTTTCCGCTGGTAGTGCCAGGCGCGCTGATGATCGAGCCGACCGAGACCGAGAGCCGCGAGATCCTCGACAGCTTCGTCACTGCGATGGAAAAAATCTACGACGAAGCGCTGAACGATCCCGAGTTGGTCAAGGGCGCTCCTTACTCAACCGTCGTGTCGCGCGTTGACGAGGCCGAAGCCGCGCGCCACCCGATTCTGCGGTGGCAACCGAAGGAAAAGTAGCGCTCACGATTTGCCGCGCGCGAGTTTGAGGGCGCGGGCGTAGTCATTGGGAGTGTTGACATTGATGAAGCTCGCGAGCGTCGGATCGACGCGGCGGAGTTCATCTTCGCTGACGCGCCGCGCATCGAGCACGTCGGCAAGAACGACCAGGCGCTGCTCGCCCTTGGCGATGAGCCTCACGATCGAATCGGCGGCGCTTTTTCGGTAGGCGGCACAAAGCGCTTGGGTCCGGTTATCAACGATAGGAATCGCGGCCGCATGCTCGCCAATCAACGAACAGAGTTCCACGGCGACGGCTGACTTCAGCATCGGCAAATCGCACGAGCAGCCGAACGCGATCTCATGATGCGCGGCGATGAGGCCGCGGCGCAGCGCATCCAGAGGTCCCGCGAAGGCGATTTCGTCGCGGATGATTCGCGCGCCCGGAATCTGAATCCTGAAACTCTCGGCGTTCTCGGGCGCCGCGACGACAATCAGGTCATCGAAGCTCGGCGCGAGTTCTTCGGCGATACGTTCGAGGAACGACTTGCCGGCAAAGTCGAGCCCGGCCTTCGGTTTACCCATCCGCGAGCTGCGGCCGCCCGCGAGGATGATCGCGCTCGCGTGGGTCGCGGAGGCCATCGGCGGAGCTAGGCCGCGCGAGCTTCGTCGCGCGCGCGTTTCGCGCGGAGTTCGGTCGCGACGATGCGCAGTGCTTCGGGATGATAAATGAGCGCGAGGTGACCGGTATTGTCGAGGATTTCGATTCGCCCGAACGACGACGGCGCAGTCATCGGAACAATCGGGGCGGGCACGATCGGATCGTCGTCGCCGAAAATCGCGACCTCGCGCGGACTCCACTGGGCGTAGGAGTAAGGCGAGCCGAGTGTCACCAGCGAACGCACCTGGCCGGGCGCGGCTGCGGCATGAAAGCGGGCGATCGTCCCGCCGAGGCTGTGGCCAACCAGGTGCACGCCAGCCTGACCAAAGCGCTCGCGCGCGAAGTCGCGAAGCTGCGACGCAGATTCGATGAGCGTCTGAAGGCGCGGGTATTCGAAATACGCGATGTTATCGAAGCCTGCCAGACGCAGATAGGCCGCAAGTCCGAGCAGATTGGAGCGGCTGCCGCCGAGGCCGTGGATCAGAATCACCGGCTCGCTGCCGGCCTTCCATAGGCGCGATTCAGCGCGCTGCGAGATCCAGTCGAGCGGATAGGAGGCTATGAGCCCGCCGAGCGCGGCAATTTCGCTTGCAATCGTTTGAGGTTTCATCCTTCGCCTAGCGAAACGAACTGCCTTTCCAAGCTAACCACGCCCGTTCGATGCGGCAAGCGACGCGTTTGCGCATGTTGATGCCAGCGGCGCAAAATCGCCCTGAACGCGCGACCGTCGGCACCGCGGCGCAATTCCGTTCTAGGTGAACGATATGAGTGACTCGCCAAAGCCTCCGCGCAATGCCGGTCTCGGTTATTTTCGCGATCGTTCGGTCGTCGTCACCGGCGCGTCGAGCGGTATTGGCTACGACGTTGCGCTCGCCTTCGGCGAGCAGGGCGCGAACGTGACACTGCTCGCACGGCGCCGCGTTCAACTCGAGGAGCTGGCGCAAAAGGTCAACAAGGCGGGAGGCCGCGCGCTCGCCATCGATTGCGACGTAACTGATCGTCCGCGCGTGTTCTGGTCGATCGACCAGGCGCGCGAGGCCTTCGGCAAAGTTGATATCCTGATCAACTCGGCCGGGCTGCTGATCGCGGAAACGGTCGAGGAAACCAGGCCCGAGGACCTCGAGCGGATGATGGCGGTCAACGTCTTCGGCGCGCTGAACGCGATGCAGGCGGTGCTGCCCTTCATGCGCAAGCAGAAGTCCGGCAATATCGTGAACATCTCGTCGCTCGCGGGACGGCGCGGAGTGAGCCCACTCGGAGGCTACAGCGCGACCAAGTTCGCGCTGGTCGGGATCACCGAGGCGCTCCGCGTCGAGCTGTTCAACACGGGAGTGCGCGTGTCGCTCGTGATGCCGGGTGTTATCGACACGCCGATGGCGCGCGGCGCGCTGAAGCACGAATCGATCAAGGGGATGCCAGCGATGATGGCGATGCCGGCGCGATGGGTGACGTGGGCTGTTCTCGCCGCGGCGGCGTTCGGACTCACCGAGGTGGACGTGCCGCCCGGCGCGGCGGTTGCCGAAAAGCTCGCGTCGCTGTTTCCGGGTGTGACCGACGCGCTGATCAGCATGGGCTCGCGATTTCTGCAGACTGCGACTCAGATGATGGGCGGCGGCGAAAAGAAAGACGACTCGCCGAAGCGCTGACGAGAATCCAAAAAGAGAGGGCGCCTTGCGGGCGCCCTCTCCCTCCGAAATTTCGCTTTCGGAACTACAGCTTGAGATAAACGGACTTGATCTGCGTGTAGAGATCGATCGCGTACTTTCCGAGCTCGCGGCCGAAGCCCGACTGCTTGTAGCCGCCGAACGGCGACATCGGATCGATCTGGCCGTAGGTGTTGATCCAGACGGTGCCGGCCTTGAGCTTGCGCGCGATCGTGTGGGCGCGGCTGATGTCCTTGGTCCACACGGCGGCAGCGAGGCCGTAGGTCGTGTCGTTGCCCTGGAAGACAGCGTCGTTTTCATCCTTGAACGGAATCGCGGACGCGACCGGGCCGAAGATCTCCTCGCGCGCGATCTTCATCTGGTTGTTCACTCCGGTGAACACTGTCGGCTCGATGAAGTAGCCGCGCTCCTGCTTGCCCGGCTCGCCGCCGATTTTTGCCTTAGCGCCTTCTTCCTTGCCGGCCTTGAGATAGCCCTTAACGCGATCGTGCTGCTCCTTGGAGACGAGCGGGCCCATGCGGGTGGAAGCGTCGAGCGGGTTGCCGAGAGTGATCGACTTCGCGAACTGCGACATCGAGTCGGTGAATTGGTCGTAAACCTTTTCCTGCACGAACACGCGCGATCCGGCGCAGCATACCTGGCCCTGGTTCATGAAGATGCCGATGCTTGAGCCGAAGACCGCCTGCTGCATGTCGGCGTCAGGGAAGATGATGTTGGGCGACTTGCCGCCGAGCTCGAGCGACACGCGCTTTAAGTTTCCCGTCGAGGCTTTCAGGATGAGCTTGCCGACTTCAGTCGAACCGGTGAACGCGACCTTGTCGATATCGGGATGCTCGGCGATCGAGCTGCCGGCGCCCGGGCCAAAGCCAGTAATGATCTGGACCACGCCCTGGGGCAGGTCCGTTTCCAAAATCAGCTCGCCGAGGCGAAGCGCGGTGAGGGGAGTCTGCTCGGCAGGCTTCAGGATCACGACGTTTCCGCAGGCGAGTGCGGGCGCGATCTTCCACGCCGCCATGAGCAATGGGAAGTTCCACGGAATGATCTGCCCGCATACGCCGACCGGCTCGCGCAGCGTGTAGTTGAACATCGAGGGATCGGACGGATTGGTCTCGCCGTAGATCTTGGTGGCGAAACCAGCGTAGTAGCGGAAGGTCTCGGCCGCGCCTGGGATGTCGATATTCTTGGACTCGAAGAGCGGTTTGCCGTTGTCGAGAGTTTCCAGCTCCGCGAGCTCCTCGGCGTGCTTATCGATCAGGTCAGCGATCTTCAGCAGGACCTTGGTGCGATCGTGCGGACGGGCGCTGGCCCACGGTCCTTCCTCGTACGCCTTGCGCGCGATCTTAACGGCCTCGTCAACGTCGGCCTTGTCGCCCTCGGCGACGAGAGCCAGCACTTCCTCGTTGGCGGGGTTGAGCGTTTCGAAGGTCTTACCGGACTTGGCCGCGACCCACTTGCCGTTGATCAGGAGTTTCTTGGGCGAATTCCTGAGGAACTCAAGGGCAGCGCTGGACTTGGCGCCCCTGGCGGCGCTTTCTAACGACGGTGTTGCTCCCATCTTCGTGTCTCTCCTATCGGGATATGGTCGCCGTGTGCGGGTGTCTGGCCCCGCGTGAATGGACATGGCGAATGATCATCCAATCACTAACACCATGGCCGAAAGAGATCGAGCGCTGAAATAAAGGCGACGCGGCGCTAAAATAGCCGTCTTCAGCTCGGCCAGACCGCGAAAGAAATACGACCCTTTGTAAGAAGCCTCGGTGAGGCCACTCGGCGAACCTGAATTGCTTGGCGATCAGACCGCTTTGCGCGCGACGATCAGCGTATGCACCCAGGCCGGGCCGCATCGCTCCTCGCGCTCGACGGTGATCGCCTGCCCTGCCAGCAGCCGGCTCTTCTTCAGCTTCGAAGTCCATCCGAGCACGCGAGTGATCGGGTTCACGATCGTGTTGAAGATCGCGAGCAGCGGGTTCTCACTCTGGAAGTGCGTGACAATCACGATTCGACCACCAGCCCGACACACACGCACCATCTCAGACATCATTTTGTACGGATCGGGAACGACGGTAATAACGTGGAACGTCGTCACCCAGTCGAAGCTGTTGTCGGGAAAATCTAGCTTGAGCGCGTCGCCAACCTTGAGCTCGACGTTTTTCAGCCGGTTCTCCTCAACTCTCTTGACCGCATGCTCCATCATGTCGGGCGACGGATCGATTCCGACCACGTGGACGTATGACGGGTACGCATCGAGCGATATACCGGTACCGACTCCAACCTCGAGTACGTTTTGATCGGGCCGCAGATTGAGCTGTTCGATCGTCTCGTGCTCGCGATCGACAAAAACACGACCGAAGAAAAGGTCGTAGAAGCGCGCAAAATCCGAGTAGATGCGGCTCTCATGCGGTTCGGCCATTCCCCAACTCCTTATAGCGGCGCACGACGCAGGAGGTCCGCTACGCTCGCCTTCCACCCAACGCCTTCAGCCGCATCGACTAGGCGGCAGCGTTGATTCCTCTAAGCTGACGTTTAACTGATGTGATGTCCCGCTTGCGGAAGCGCCACTGCCGGCCCTTTTTGAAAGCGGGGATGATGTTGCGACGCGCAAACTCATTGACGGTGTCCGGGCTGAGGTCGAGCAGGAACGCGACTTCCCGGGAGTTCAGCAAGATGTCGTCTTTATCGGCCATCTTTAGTCCAACAAGACGCCTTTCCAAGATTAGGTTTTGAGTGACGCGCGTTTCTAATACGCCGCTAACTGGAAAGTCAAGAAAGTTATTCCAGACGGCGAAATCCTGCCGTTCTGGGCATCTCTCGTGAGTTCAACTCTAGCGACCTTTTGCAATTACTTACTTCCTTAGAGTTTGATCTGCTACTTAATGCTATCAGACGCTTATGCGATCAAGCCGCCGCATCATAATCTTGTAGTCGTACCACGCCCTGGTCACCACGATACACGAGAACAACCCTGTCAGCACGCCGACGCAAAGTGTCACAGCGAAACCCTTCACCGGCCCGGTTCCGAACTGAAACAGGATGAGTCCCGCGACAAACGTCGAGATATTCGAATCGCGAATCGCCGACCACGCGCGCTGATAACCGAGCTTCACCGCTTCGCGCGTCGACTTGCCGTTGCGCAGCTCCTCACGCATCCGCTCGTTCACCAGCACGTTCGCGTCAACCGACATGCCGAGAGTCAGCACGATACCCGCGATACCGGGCAGAGTGAGCGTCGCACCCATCGCAGCCATCACACAGAGCAGCAGGATGATGTTGAGCGTGAGTCCGAAGTCCGCGACAAATCCCGCGCCGCTGTAGTAAATCGGCATGAAGATCAGGACCGCGAGCGCGCCGATGATGAACGAAATCTCCCCTTGGCGAATCGAATCGCGGCCGAGCGACGGGCCAACCGTGCGCTCTTCCTCGATATCGACGGGCGCGGTCAGCGCGCCCGAGCGCAGCACGAGCGCGAGGTCATGCGCTTCTTCCATCGAGAAACGTCCCGAAATCTGTACGTGGCCGCCGGGAATGCGCTCCTTGATGACGGGATCAGAGTAAACGGTGTTGTCGAGGATGATCGCGAGCTTGCGGCCGACGTTCTCCGCCGTCAGCGTGTCGAAGATATCCGCGCCGCGCGGATCGAGCTCGACCGCGACGTATGGACCTTCGAGGCGCGCGCCCGGCCGCACGACGGCCTCGGTAACTACATCACCTGTGAGTAGCACGGGACTCTCGACCAGGTATTGCGCGCGCCGATCGTTCCCGTAGAGCAACTCGTCGCCGGGCGGCGGTCCATTTTTGATCGCGTCGCCAAGATCGTGGCTGTCGTCGATTAGCTTGAACTCGAGTACCGCCGTCTTACCGATCAACTCCTTGGCTCGCTCGGGGTCCTGGATACCCGGAAGCTGAATCAGGATTTCGTTGTTGCCCTCCTGGGCGACTGTAGTTTCGCGCACGCCGAGCTGGTCGATACGGTTGCGGATCGTCTCGAGAACCTGCTCCATCGCGTTCCGCTGGATGTCGCTGATCTCGTTGGGCTTGAAGTTCAGGCTGTACGCCGGGCCACCGCCCTCATTCGGCACGCTATTGACGACGAGGTCGCTGAAGCCGTGCGATACCAGGTCGAGGAACGGCGAGCGCTCGTCGCTGGTCTTGAGCTTCACGATAACCGCGCCGGAGCTGTCCTGCGTGATCGAATCGACGTCGAGCCTGCTCTTCTTGAGCTCGTTCTTGAGATCGTCGGAGCGGCGCCTGAGCTGGGTTTTCACAGCCTCGTCGAGCTTGACCGCGTAAAGGAGGTGGGTCCCGCCCTGGAGATCGAGGCCCAGCTCGATTTTGGCCGCGCCGAGCCAGGTCTTGTACCAATCGGGCATATCGAGGTTGAAGCTCGGCAGGAGAATGACAACTGATGCGACGACGAGTGCAATCGCGAGGTAGAGCCGCGTGAGGCCGCTGCCGCCCGTGAAGTGCAGATAGAGAAAGGCGACCACTAGCGCCAGCAGGATCAGCATCGAGGCGAAATTTTGACCTTGACCTTCCACGACAACTCCCGAATCGCGGCGCGGCCGCTATTCGCTTTTCTCCTTCTTGGTCTGTGTCTTGCCGTAGGGCGACAGCGACGCGATTTGCGAGCGCTCCATCCGCACGCGCACGTTCGGCGCAAGCTCGATTGTCACCACTTTGTCTCCGAGCTCGGTGATGCGCCCGATGATCCCGCCGGTGGTGATGATCTCATCGTTGCGCTTGAGCTCGTTCAGCATCTCAGAGTGTTCCTTGGCCTTCTTGGTCTGCGGGCGAATCAGCAAGAAGTAGAACACCGCAAAGATCGCAGCGAGCGGTACTATGGTCGTGAGCAGCGTCTGTTCGCCGCCGGGAGCCGCGCCACCCGCAGCCTGCGCCCATGCAACTCCTTCGAAAAACATCAGTCCTCGTTTGCTCCGGCGGCGTCGCCCGCGGCGAGGCCGTCGATAAATTCCTTCGCGTACGCCGTGAAATTTCGAGATGCGATAGCAGCTTGGGCGTCTCGCATCAACCGCGCATAGAAATAGAGATTATGCTCCGTGAGCGCCCGCGCCGCGAGTATCTCCCCTGACATAAATAGATGCCGCAAATAGGCCCGCGAATGGCTCCGGCAGGGACGGCATTCGCACTTCTCATCGAGAGGACGCGGGTCGCGGCCGTGCTCGGCCCGCTTGATCGATATCCGCCCAGAACTGGTGAATGCTGTCCCATTGCGGGCGTTCCGCGTCGGCATCACGCAGTCGAACATGTCGTAGCCCATGCCGATCGCGGCGACGAGATCCTCCGGCGTGCCCACCCCCATCAAGTAACGCGGCCGCGATACGGGCAGCATCGAGGCGGTGAGCGCCGCCATCTCGCGCATGGCATCCTTGGGTTCGCCGACCGAAAGCCCGCCGGCCGCGAAACCGTCAAACTCGAGCGACGTGATTTGTCTCGCGCTGGTTCGGCGCAGGTCGGAATAGACGCTGCCCTGCGCGATTCCGAACAGCGCCTGCGTGGTGCTGCGGCGCGCTGCGACGCAGCGCTCGGCCCATCGAGTAGTCAGCTCGAGCGATTTCCTCGCGCGCTCATGCTCGGCCGGATACGGCGTGCATTCGTCGAGCGCCATCATGATATCCGAGCCGAGCTGCTCCTGGATTTCGACCGCGCTTTCCGGCGTGAGCATCACGGGCGCCCCGTCGAGATGCGACCGGAAGCGGATGCCGTTTTCGTCGATCGAGTTGATCTTCGCGAGGCTCATTGCCTGGAAGCCACCCGAGTCGGTCAACACGGCGCCGGGGAATCCCATGAACTTCGCGACGCCGCCGAACTCCTTCACCAGCGCCGCTCCCGGCCTAAGCGCAAGATGGTACGCGTTGGCGAGCACCATCCTGTAGCCCATGCCCCAAAGCTCATCCGGCGCCATCGCCTTCACCGCGGCGCGTGTGCCAACCGGCATGAAGGCGGGAGTCGCGACTTCGCCGTGGCCGGTGACGAGGCGGCCCGTGCGCGCGTTCCCGTCGGTCGCAGTTACGGTGAATTGGATTGGCTCTGGCATCAGAGGATCAGCATCGCGTCACCGTAACTAAGAAATCGGTACTTGTGGCGTACCGCCTCGCGGTACGCCTCGAGCATCAGCTCGCGTCCGCCGAGCGCCATCACCATCGCGAGAACCGTCGTGCGCGGCATGTGGAAGTTCGTGACCATCGCGTCGATGAGCTTGAAGCGAAAGCCGGGATAAATGAAGAGGCCCGTAAATCCCTCGCGGTCGCCGGTTATCGCGAACGATTCGAGCGCGCGCGTGGTCGAGGTACCGACCGCAATCACGCGGCCGCCCATGCGATGAGCGTGCGCGACCGCGTTCTCCGTCTCCGGCGGAATCGTGAACCACTCCGCTTCCATCGCGTGACCTTCCACTTCGGCCGCGCGAAGCGGCGCAAACGTACCGGGGCCGATATGAAGCGTCACGCGCGCAGTGCGGATTCCCGCTACGGCCAGTTCCTCGAACAGCTCGTCGGTGAAATGGAGACCGGCGGTCGGCGCCGCGATCGCACCCTCCGCGTCGGCATAGACGGTCTGGTAGTCGTCGAAGTCGGAGCGTTCGACCGCGCGGCGTATATAATGTGGCAGCGCGAGCTGACCGGTGGATTTCAGGATCTGCTCGATCGACTCGGCGCCCTCTGCGACGACGATCGGCCGCCCGTGCCGCGCGTATTTCATGATTCGAAGCGCGCGCCCGTCATCGAGCTTGAGTATCGCGCCATCCTTGAGCGCGCGATGCGCTCGAATCATTGCGAGCCACGCGCCCGGCGGGTCTTTGACCGCGCGCACCATTAGTAGTTCGACCTTGCCGCCCGATTCCTTGTGCGCGATGAGGCGCGCCGGCAGCACTCGTGTGTCATTGAGCACGATCAGGTCGCCTTCCGCGAGATGGCGCGCCAATTTGTAGAAGCGCGAATGCTCGATCGACTTCGCGCGCCGATTGACGACCATCATGCGCGCCGCGTCGCGCCGCTCGAGCGGCGCCTGTGCGATCAGTTCCTCGGGCAAATCGTAGTCGAGCTCGGTCAGTCGCATTCGGGCGGGAAAAATCCGGTCGGTCTCGCCGATACAATATCATCGAGGAGGCAGCGCGCGATATCGGGCAGATTCGTCAGTCGGCCTCAGCGACTCCTGCCGATGCGATCGAAGCCACATCGGATGCCCTCACGTTCCAGACCGGCGAGAAGGCGAGAATCACGCCTGTGGCCGCGAGCCCAATCGCGCCCGCATACATGACGGGACGCATCCCGATTAGCTCGGCGGCGGCGCCTGCGGCGATCGATCCGGCAATCATCCCGGCAATCGACACAAAGGAAATCGTCGCACGCACGCGGCCGAGCAGGGTCGTCGGTACGATCGTCTGCGGAATCGCCGCTTGGGTGATTATGTAAACCGTGCCGCCCGCGTCGCCGAAGAGCTGCTGCGCAATCAGCAACGCCGCCGCGAGCATCGTCGCGCCGCGCGCTGCCGGCACGCAGATCCACGCGATTCCTTGCAGGATCGCTCCCAGAACCAGCGCGCGTCCTTCGCCGAAGCGGCCTATCACACGCGTCGCGGCAATCGATGTGACGAAGGAACTGATGCCGCCGACCGCGAAAATCATGCCGAGCACGCCCGGCCTAAAGCGCAGCTCATCGACGACGTACAGCATGTACAGCGTCGAGAACGTCGAGTAACAAAGAGCGGCAAGGGTGTTAGCGGCAGTCAACGCGTAGAGTCTGCGATCGGCGCGAACGACGTTGGCACCATCGAGCGCCTCGCGATAGAAGGACTCGCGATTTTTCCGCTCTGCTACACTCGCTTCGGGTTTCTCGATCGATCGAATCGCGATTGCCGACGCGATAAATGAAAGCGCATCGACCGCGATCGCGTAAGGCGCGGTGAGAAGCTGTACGAGCCACCCTGCGAGCGCGAATCCGCCAACCTCCGCTGCGGCATAACTTGCCGAGAGATTGCTGTTGGCCTCGACCACGTCTGCGGCATCAACCAGCGACGGCAAGTACGCGCCGTACGCCACATCGAAGAGCAGATCGAGCACACCGACCGCAAGAATTACCGGGTAGAGGAAGTTCATCGCGAGATGGCCCCGCATCGCAGCGAAAGGTATCGTCGCGAGCAGTGCGAAGCGGCCGATATCCGCGCCGATCATCAGCGGGCGGCGCCGCGCGCGATCGACCCACACGCCCGCGACGAGACTGAAGAGCAGTTTCGGAACGAGCCGCACAGCGGCGAGCAGGCCCATCTGGACAGGAGTCGCGCCGAGCGCGATCACGGCGGCAAAGCTCACCGCGACGTCGCCCATCCGCGAGCCCAAGACGGAGATGGTTTCACCCGTCCACAGGCGGCGGAAATCGCGATGCCGCCGGAGAAGGCTTATCCGGCGCGCATCGGCCGTTGAAGAAGCTGTCGTCTCTTCGCGCGTAGCCATTGCGAATCCTCAAGCAGATCGGCATAGGGGGTAGCGACGCACCGCTACTCCCCTGCCACACCACCGGAGGTGCGGTGTGGTCCGCATCCGGCGGTTCGGAAGGTTGAGGTTAGTGGGCAAGTCGGGGAACTCCCAGTCGGTCGTAGT
>JASHQJ010000042.1 GCA_030037595.1 Candidatus Binataceae bacterium | reverse complement strand
CTCGAATCGCCCAAGCCGCAGAGCAGGTTAAGTCTCGGCTCGGATGGGCTTGACGTCACGATCCGTTATCCGGCTGAGACCCGTAACGCGGCGCAGATCGCAGACGAGGTCGCGCGCCGCGTGCTCGATGCGATCGCGCGCGAGCCGAGCCTCCGCCTGGTAACCGGCGCGGCGAATATCCAGTCGGTACCAGTGCCGACGGCGGCCGACGAAGCAGAGCCCGAGAAAAAGTCGGCGTGAGTCCGGCTTAGACGGTCGTGCCGGCCACGCCGTCGATCACATCGGAGAGCTCGGGAATCCGGTAGCGCTCCCCCGTGTATGCCTTGTACATCAGGAAGATCCAGAAGCAGGCGAGCGCGATATTGATCAGCGTTTCGAGGAAACCGAGGATCGCGCCGAGCGCGTGCGGCAACACGGCGATGAAGACGCCGAAGATGATATTGATCGCGAACCATGCGATCGAAAATCCGATCGACTGGCGCGCGTGAAAGCGCACGAATTCATCCTGGTTGTAGGGCTCGAGGTAGAGGAAAACGATACCGGTGACGAAGCCGAGCAGGTACGAGAGCGCAGCAATCACGTAGTTTTGCGGCCGGGCTGTCTCACCGTTCATTTCTGTTTCTCCTTCGTGATGCGAGCCGAAACCGAGCGTAACGTTTTCGGCCCATTATCTGTAGTAGAAGCCTAGCTCGGCGCGCAACGGCATAGCACGCAGCCGCGCCGCTGCATCGCGGCGAGGTATACGAATGTGCACCTCAGCTCGGCGGCGCGCCGCCGACCCGCACCAGCATCACCTTGTTCCGATAATTCTCGTCGTCCTCCCATGGGTACGACGCCTCGGCGAACATCACCTGCGTCGGAACGCTCAGCGTCGGCAGGTCGCGCCGTCGCACGATGAACCACCGGATATTGTCCTTCGCGATCGCCGCCTCTAGGTCTGCCTTGCGCTCAAACAAGGGCAGCG
Source organism: Candidatus Binataceae bacterium (assembly GCA_030037595.1). GTDB lineage: Bacteria > Desulfobacterota > Binatia > Binatales > Binataceae > JASHPB01. The sequence continues at coordinate 24,324 of JASHQJ010000042.1, read as the reverse complement.
GATGGGGAGGATTCAGATACTCGAGCGGCCCAAGCGTTCGATAAAGCCCGAGCCGGGATGTGTTCCCGTTGAGCACCTGCAGCACCTGGAGGCCGAACGACTTCTCGCCGCGGTATGCCTCCGCCGCAGGCATCGCAAAGATGAAAACGTAAGTCATCGCGAGGTACGCGATCACGCACATCGAGAGCGCGATTCGCGCGCTCGTCAGCTTGCGGATCGTGTAGATGACGGAGGCGAGCGAAACGATCCAGAAGATCACGATCGTAGCTTGTGCGGGCGCGGCCGGGAGGAACGCCATCTTGCCGGGCAAGATTGCGTGCGGTGGAATGAGCATCGCAATCGCCGCCGCGATCGCCACTGCTATCACACCGTAGCCGAACTTGATGAGAAACTTGGCGGCGCTCGAGGCAACGTCGCGTTGATAGATCAACACGCGCGAGATGATAAGCGCCGCCGCGGGCAGGATCGGCAGAATGTAGTAGCTGCGGCGCGATCCCGAGAGCGTATAGAAGACGAAAGTCGCCCAGAAATAGACCAGCGCGAATCGATCGCTGCGCGCTGGCTCGGTGTCGATGTCGCGCTGATGATGAATCTCGATCAGCGCGCCCGGCAGCAGCACCGACCACGGCGCCATCAGCGCAAAGATGACGTAGACGTAAAGGTAAATCGGACCGCGATGGTCGAAGGGATGAAAGAAGCGCACCACGTTCTCGCGAAACACCATCTCAAGGCCCTTCTGCGAGCCCATCATGTGGCTCGAGACCTCGAAAGGCGCGGAGTAAATGACGCCGGCGATCGCGATCGCGACGATCGATTTCCAGTTAAAGAACCAGCGGTTGCGCTCCACGATCCAGCGCAGACGAGCTGCGAGCGATCCGGCAAGGAGTCCCGCGCCGAGCCCGGCCCATCCATCGATCAAGATAGTGAAAGTACCGATGACGAGGATCGGCAGCACGAAGCCCAACAGGCCCTTGGTTAACGAGGTGAACGCCATGATGATCCAGAGCCAGATGACCCACCATCCGTCCTGCCGCTCCTTGTGATGATCGAAGAGCAGCAGCGCGGCTAGCTCTCCAGTCAGGGTTTCGACATCGGCGGATGCGTGACGCGAAAAAAAGACAAAACTGAAGCTCGTGGTGAGGATGAATCCGGCGAGAACCCCGGTTTTCAAATCGTAAAGCCGCCGCGCGAGCAGGATAAGCAGCCCGACCGCGAGCAGCCCCGCTATCGCGCACGGCAAGCGCGCTGCGGCCTCGTTGACGCCCCCTGTGAGCGGCGTGGCCAGCAGCACGAGCCAGTACGAGCCGAGCGGCTTATCGTAATAGACGCGTCCGTTGATCGTCGGCCAGAAGTAGTTGCCCGTCACGACCATCTCGCGCGAAATCTCCGCCCATCGGAACTCCGATGACCAGAATGCGCGCGCGCCGAGCCGCACGAAAAACAGGATTGCCGCGAGCACGATTACGGTCCATGCGACGCGGCGCCATTGGCGATCGCTCGTGACGCTCGCGGGCGAGTCGGCGGTTACGCTAGCGGGAGAAACCGAGGCCATCGGAGAAATTTTATAGGCGGCGCGCCGCGGACTTCTATACTGCGCTCCCATAGTCGGTCGCGCCTGTATGCCGCCCGTGCTACCGTCGAAGCTGAAGCCAGCGGCGCCACCGCCAAAATCGAACTTCTCGCAAGCGAACATCATCGATGAGCCAGACGATTCAGCCGGGCCGCAAGCCCAACCGCCTCATCAACGAGCAGAGCCCCTACCTCCGCCAGCACGCTTACAACCCCGTTGACTGGTATCCCTGGGGCGAAGAGGCGCTCGCACGCGCGAAGGCGGAGAACAAGCCCATCATGCTCTCGATCGGCTACTCGGCCTGCCACTGGTGTCACGTGATGGAGCGCGAATCGTTCGAGGACGACGCCATCGCGAAGCTCATCAACGACAATTTCGTTCCGATCAAGGTCGATCGCGAGGAGCGGCCCGACCTCGATCAGATTTACATGGACGCGGTGCAGCTCATCAGCGGGCGCGGCGGATGGCCGCTCACGATGTTCCTGGCGCCGGACGGGCGGCCGTTCTTCGGCGGCACCTACTATCCGCCCGCGGACCGCGGCGGGATACCGGGGCTGCCACGCGTGCTGCTGGCAGTAGCAAAAGCCTACAAAGATGGCGCAAAGGAAGTCACCCACAATCTCGACAAGCTGACCGAGGCGCTTGGCGCGATGGGCGTCTATGAGGTGGCCGACGGCGACCTGAAAGCCGGTCTGCCTGCTGCCGCGGCGCGCGGACTCGCGCAGCACTACGACAGTGTCAACGGCGGAATCGGCGGCGCGCCGAAGTTCCCCAACACCTTCGTGTTCTCGCTTTTCCTCCGCGTCTTCGCGAGCGACGGCGACGAGAGCATGGCCGAAGCTGTGCGCCATACGCTGAAGAAAATGGCGCGCGGCGGAATCTACGATCAGATCGGCGGCGGATTCCATCGCTATAGCGTTGACGAGCGATGGCTGGTGCCGCACTTCGAGAAGATGCTCTACGACAACGCCCTCCTCGTGCCGCTCTACCTCGACGCCGGCCGCGCGCTGAACGAACCTGAGTTCATGGATGTCGCACGCGACATCCTCGAATACGTGACGCGCGAGATGAAGAGCTCCGAGGGCGGCTTCTACTCCTCGCAGGACGCCGACAGCGAAGGCGTCGAGGGCAAGTTCTTTGTCTGGACGCCCGAGGATGTCGAAGGAGTCGTTGGCGACGAGCTCAGTGAAATCGCCGAGCGTTACTACGACATCAGCGTCGAGGGCAACTTCGAGGATGCAAACATCCTGCATCGCACGATTGAGCCCGCCGACACGGCCCGGATGTTCAAGAATTCCGAAGACGAGACCGCATCTGCGCTCCGCACGATTCGCGAGAAGCTTTTCGCCGCGCGCGAAAAACGTGTGAAGCCAGGCCGTGATGACAAGGTGCTGGTCGCGTGGAACGCGATGATGATCTCCGCATTTGCCGCCGGCGCTCGCGCGCTGCACGAGCCGCGCTATCTCGCGACCGCGACACGCTCGCTCGATTTCATCATGACCAAGATGTGGGACGGGCGCGCGCTGAAGCGCTCTTACAAAGACGGCGCCGCGCGCTTCAACGCCTACCTCGAGGACTACGCGCTGCTCGCTTCCGCGATGCTCGACGTGTACGAGGCGTCGCTCGATCGCAAGTATATCGAGCAGGCGCGTACGCTCGCCGATATCATGCTGGCGCGCTTTCTCGATCGCGAAAAAGGCGGCTTCTTTTTCACCTCCGACGATCACGAACAGCTGATCACGCGATCCAAGGCCGTCTTCGACGGCTCCACGCCGTCGGGCAACAGCGCGGCTGTGATGGCGTTGCTTCGGCTCTATGGCTACACGGGTGACGAGCGATATCGGGCAGAGGCAGAGAGGACGCTCCGCCTGCTCCGCGATCTGATTGAGAAACAGCCGTTCGGCTTCTCGCACATGCTCGAAGCGGTCGACCTCTATCAACGCGGTCCCGTCGAAGTCGTGCTCGTCGGCGAGCACGATGACCCGGAGCTCGAGCTATGGCTCGAGCGGCTCGCGCTGCTCTACGTGCCGAACCTCGCACTCTTCGTTGCCGATCCCAAGGATGGCGCCGCGGGCTTCATACCCGAAGCCGTGCGTGGCAAGCAACAAATCGACGGTCACGTTGCCGCCTATGTCTGCCGAGAGCATGTCTGCACCGCTCCGATGACCTCTTACAAGGCGCTCGAAACGGAGCTCATCGGCTGACGCTCGAACCGATGGCCGCCGCCGATCGCGCATCTTCACACGCCGCCGGCGATCACGCGCCGCTCGGGCCGCCGATCATCGTCAACCGGCCCGGCCGCGCGGTGCGTCCTCCGATCCGCATCGTGGTGTTCAACGCGATGACGGGGCGCCACTTCGACGGAATCGTCGCGTGTCTGAAGCGCCCGCCACTCAGCGAGGCCTCGGCGATTCTTTTCTGCGAGGTCGATTGGCAGATGCGCCGCTCAAGCGGCCGCCGCGTCGCCGCCGAAATTGCCGACGCGCTCGGAATGAGCTTCGCGTATATTCCCGAATTCGGCAGAACGCGCACGCACGCAATCGATTCCGTCTCGTCCGTGGGCAACGCGATTCTCTGCGCAGAACCATTCGAACAGGTGAACGCGATCGCGATTCCGCGGCCGCAAATTCGCGGCCGGGTCTCGCGGATGCGCCGGCGCGGCCGCGACCTGCTCGGCACGCATGGCGGCCTGGTCGCGCACGCGCGCTTCGCAGGCCATCGGCTCGCGATCGGGGTGCTGCATCTTCACAGCCGATGCAGTCCAGCGGAGCGCGAGCGGCAGATGGCGGCTTACCTGCAAAATTTCCCGCCCGACGGGCCGGCGGTTTTCGGCGGCGATCTCAACACCACCACGATGGAACTCTCGACCGCACCGCAGCTGCTCGAGACAGCCGCGCGGATGCTGCTGACGCCGCACCGCTTCCGTTCGCCTCAGATGCACGAGCCGCTGTTCGAGCGGATCGAGGCGCACGGATTCACGACCCACGAAGCCAACGTCCCGCGCCAATCGACCTTTACCTTTCATCGCGCGATTCCGCCGCAGCTTCGCCCCAAGCTCGATTGGATCGCGATGCGCGGTGTGCGACCCGTCGCAGGATCGGCGCGCGTCATCCCCGCGCGCTACTCCTTCTTCGCTCCGCGCGTCTCTGACCACGATTTCATCATGGTCGATATCGATTTCTGAGTGCCGCTGTTCCGCCGTTCCCTGATTCAAGAATAGAATTGCGCGGCTCCAGCATCAGGAGGAACGCGGATGGCATCGTTCAACGGACTCGGACTCAACCTCGGCAACCTCTCGCGCCTCTCAGACGCCGAGTCGCGATCGATAAGCCCCGAAAATCCGACCGGTGAAAAGGCGATGGGCGCGCGCGCCGAGCCCGAGCCCGCGACCAGCCCCGCGCGCGAGCTGGGGCGCGGATGGAAAGTGCGCCCCTACATCATAATCGGCGCGGGCGAGACGGCGACGCTCGCCGATATCAACGGCATGGGCGCGATCCAGCAAATCTGGATGACGCCGACCGGGCCGTGGCGCGCGAGTATCCTACGTATCTACTGGGACGACTCGCCGAATCCTTCAGTTGAATGTCCGGTCGGAGATTTCTTCGCCTGCGGCTGGAACAAGTACGCGCAGGTTTCATCGCTCGCGGTATGCGTCAATCCGGGCAGTGCGTTCAACTGCTACTGGGAGATGCCCTTTCGTTGCCGCTGCCGCATCACGATGACCAATACGGCCGAGAGGCAGATGATCCTTTTCTACCAGGTGAACTACACGCTTACCGAGGTGAGCGAGGACGCGGCCTACTTTCACGCGCAGTTTCGCCGTGTTAACCCGCTGCCATACAAGCAGGTGCACACCGTCGTCGAGGGAATCGCCGGCCGGGGACATTACGTCGGCACCTATCTCGCGTGGGGGGTCAACAACAACGGATGGTGGGGCGAGGGCGAGATCAAGTTTTTCATCGATGGCGACGGCGAATTTCCGACCATCTGCGGCACCGGCACCGAGGATTATTTCTGCGGCTCTTACAACTTCGATGTCGGCAAGGAGAACGGCGGCTATCGCGAATTCACCACGCCCTACTCGGGCCTCGCGCAGGTGATTCGTCCCGACGGCCTCTACCAGTCGCAGATGCGGTTCGGGATGTATCGCTGGCACATCATGGATCCGGTCCGTTTCAAGCGCGATCTGCGGGTGACGATCCAGGCTCTCGGATGGGCCGGCGATCCGCGCCGCGGCGCGAAGTTCCTGCCGCTGCAGGACGATATTGCGTCGGTGGCGTTCTGGTATCAGACGCTGCCGCACGTGCCTTTCCCGCCGCTGCAATCACCTGACTATCTCAGGATTGTCTAAAGCGGACTTCTGTAGGCATTTCACTTTGCATTGCACGCCCTTGTACGCCTGTGGTACTGGGGCGAGGATTTAACGTTAGGACACACCTCGAATAAGGAGCGGAACTATGACCAGGAAAGCGGTACTTATCGTCCCATTCCTAGCGTTGCTGGTTTTGTTCTGTCGATTGCCGGAGGGCGCGGCCTCGGACTCCGAGGGACTATCGCCGCAGCAGAAGGGCGTGCATAACACGGTGGAACTGCTGCGACTGATGGACCAGGACCAGAACGGCAAGGTCTCACGTGCAGAATACGACAAGTTCATGAACCAGGAGTTCGACATGCTCGATGTCGACCGCAATGGCCAACTGGACCGTGGCGAGCTATCCAAGTTCCACCTCGAGAACTACCTGGCCGCGCAATTGCTGCCGCTGATGGACAAGGACAGTAACGGCAAGGTCTCGCGCGCAGAGTTCATGAAATACATGGACAATGAATTCGACCATCTCGACACGAACAAGGACGGAGAACTCGACGTCACGGAACTGTCCGAGTTGCATCTGAGCTACGCGCACGTCACTGGAAAGTAGCGCGCTATGACCACCTGATGACGCTCGTCGAACGGACGCGCGCGCATCGAGCAGCAGACGGGGCGAGAGAAGCAGGCCGAACGAAATCGGCGGCGCGAAAGCCGGGGTGGGCCTCCCCCGCGTCGATGCTCCCGCGGCTGCCGTTTTGTTATGCGAGCAGATTCAGCAGACCGAGCCGATGTTGCTCTGGGGGTTCGAGCTGCTGCTGTTCGAGTTCGAGTTGCTGGAACTCGAGTTGTTGAACGGGCTGTCGGGCAAGTTGTTCGAGCTCGAGCTGCTCTGCACCTAGCCGCCGCCATGATGGTGATGATGGTGGCCGCCCAAGCCAGCGCCCCGGATCGCGTCCTGCTGAAGATTCGAAAAAGCCTGCTGCGCTGCCTGTAGATTGCCGGACTGAAGCGCCTGCCCGAGCGCCTGGAACTTAGTCGCAAACGGCGAGTTCGATTGTGAGCTCGCGCCGCCGCCGGCGTCATCGAAGACAAGGTGCTGTGCGCTTGCTGTGCGGCCGACGGATTGCTCGACTGCAGCGCCGCCGCCAGTTCCTGGAAAACGCTGAACATGTTCTGCGCGTTGCTCGTCTGCGACTATTCCATAGTCGGATATATATTCCCGACTGAAGCGACACTCGAAACTGATGACATGAGAATCCCCTTAGTTTGCTGATTTGCGGACGAAGTGTCGTCCACCAGAAAAGTGAAGCAAGCGCGATGCCGGGATTGAGGCACGCTTTGTAGCGCGCGGCGCCGGCTAGCGAAGTCAGATCCGCTACACCAGCTGTATCAGAATGGAACGTGTACCGGGCGCGTTACGCTACGACTCGATCGGAGAAGCCGTCAACGTCGTGCGTCATGATCAGCAGATCGCGCGGGCGCCCGTTGCGATCCTCGACCCAATCGGTCAACACCGCCTCGACCTGGAAATCGAGCTTCTCGAACGCCGCCCGCGCGGCGATCTGATCGGGCGTCATCTGCGCGGTGACTTTCTTGAGTCCGAGCGAACGCGCGAGGTCGAAAATCTCTGCGGCGAGCCGCCGCCCGAGGCCGTAGCCCCGAAAGCGCGATGCCGCGTTGATGCGAATCTCGCCGACGCGGCGCGTCCATCGCGCCTGGTCCCTGTGCAGGCTCGCATAGGCAGCGACCTCACCGTCAATTTCGGCGAGCAGTGTGACCGTGTTGCCGTGCTGGATGTTATCGACCCATTGCTTCACCACCGCGCGATCGGTGATGTCGGTGCGGAGGAAGAGAAGATCATCGGCGGGCAGCTTGTTCGCGAATTCGCGAATCTTGTCGAGGTCGGACGGCTCCATCAGGCGAATCGTCGCCTGCTTACCATCGCGCAGGTCGATCTGGATCGGATAGGCACGACTGGTCTTGATCGGCTGAGCCATCGCAGCAACCTCCGTGAACAAACCCGCGCTCGAAGGCCATGCGGGAGCGCTATCCTCGCAACAAGGTTGGCCCGCGGGCAAGAGCGACGGCTGTGTGAATGCTGGTTGCACATTCGGCCATCGCCCTGTCAGTGTTGACCTGACGCGGGCGGGGAAAGGGAGCTGGTAACGGCGCGCCCGCGCGGCCGCCGCGTGAGCTCCGGAGGTCAACCATGGCTGAAGACAACTCGGGTGCGCAGGATTTCAGCTATCGCCTCTCAACCCAGGACGCGACCTTCATATACGCCGAGTCGCAAAGCGGCCCGCTCCACATCGGTTCGATCGGCGTGTTCGAAAACCGCGTCGATTTCAACAGCCTGATTGCTCATCTCGAGGAACGCATCCACCTGGTGCCGCGCTATCGCCAGCGGTTGGCCGAGGTGCCGTTCAATCTCGCTCACGCGATGATGGAAGACGATCCGAAGTTCGCCGTCGCCAATCACTGCTATCGCCACGAACTCAGCCAGGGAACGACCGAGCAGGAAGCGCTCGCGCAGATCATGAGCGAGTTCCAGGTGCCGCTCGATCGCAAACGCCCGCTCTGGGAGCTGCACAGCTACGAGAACATGCCGGGCGGTAACACAGCGCTGATGTGGAAAGTGCATCATTGCCTCGTTGACGGCGTGTCGGGAGTCGAGCTGCTCAAGGTGATGTACGATTTTCGCGCCGAGCCCGAGCCGGTCCCGCCGCCGCAAAAGCCATGGCAGCCGTCGCGGCCGTCGAGCCTGATGCGGCGCTTGGCCGAGGCCATGCGCGACCAGATGCGAGGCGCAGTCGACAACGCGGTGCGCACCTTTGTCGAAGCGGCCGAGGAACCGACGAACGTGATCGACCGGATGCGCACGCTCGGCGAGGCGACGCGCGTGATGACGCAGCTGGCGACGCGCCGCATCATGCCCGCGCCGTGGAATGGCGTGCCGGTCACGCAGGATCGCGCGCTCGCGTGGTCGAAACAGTCGTTCGCGGATTTTCGCGCGATCCGATCCGCCTTCGGCGGCTCGGTCAACGACGTCGTGCTTGCGATGCTCACGGAGGGCGCGGCGCGCTACCTCGACCACCATGGCTACAAGGTCGCGGGCCAGCAACTTTGCGTCGGATGCCCGGTTAACGTGCGCCACAAGGAAGAACAGAAGTCGCTCGGTAATCGCGTCTCGATGATGTTCCCGACCGCGCCGGCCGAGCCGATTGACATGGTCGAGCGGCTGAAGACGATCAACGAGGCGACCGAGCGCATCAAGGCTGCCGGCTCCGCGCAGGCGCTCGAGTCACTGCTGACGCTCGGTGACAACTTTCCGCCCGCGTTGATGGGGATGAGCTCGCGTATCGCAACTGGCGCGCTCGACGCGGCGGGTGCATTCGCGAAAATGATGCGCTGGGTGCCGCGCCCGGGCGGTTTCGCGCTGCCAGCCGCGGGAATCAACTTTATCGCGACCAACGTTCCCGGCGTGCAAGTGCCGCAGTATCTGAACGGGCATCTCTGCCTCGACATGATTCCGCTGGTGCCGCTCGGCGCGACACTCGGCTACGGCGTCGCGATCCTTAGCTACAATCGCTACCTCTACTTCGGCATGATGGCGGAGCCGCGCGTGATGCCCGACGTCGATCTGATGAAGCGCTACGTTGACGAGGCTTTCGCTGAGCTGAAGCATCGATGCGAGGAGCAGCTCGGCGAATCCGTAGCTGAGACCTACAGTTCGTACGCCCGCGCCGGCGGCTGATTACGACAGTTGGAAGGTGTTCGATGAAGACTCGTGTCTTCAAGAAATCTAATCGTCTTTGGTTCCGCATTCTTGCAGCTATGGCCAAAGCCGTCGGAACAAGTGCAGACACTCTGATGCAAGCCAGAGTGTCCGGAAACTTTTTGCTCCTGACTCCCGTTCGTAACGAGTATCGCCTCGAAAAGCTGGTTTCGAAGATTAACTCGGGCAACCGGCATCCGGAAACAGACTGGGGCACGCCTTCGGGCGCCGAGCGCTGGTAAGCGTGTACTCGGTCGCTGATGCGCGCGTGCGATGCGGATGGGCGCGCAATGAGCTCGCGATCCGTTACCACGATGAAGAATGGGGCGTGCCCGTCCACGATGATCGGCGCTGGTTCGAGTTTTTGCTACTTGAAGGCGCGCAGGCGGGTTTGAGCTGGGACACAATCCTGCGCAAGCGCGAGAATTATCGCACGGCGTTTGCGGGATTCGATCCGGCGCGCGTGGCGCGCTTCGATCGCGCGAAAGTCGCAAGGCTGCTCGCCAACGATGGAATCGTGCGCAACCGGCTCAAGATCGAATCGGCGATTTCCAACGCGAAAGCGTTCATCGAGATCCAGCGTGAGTTCGGCGCTTTCGACAAGTTCATCTGGCGTTTCGTCGATGGCCGCCCGCTGGTCAACTCGCGCCGCTCAATCAAGGAACTGCCGGCCACGACGGCGGAATCTGACGCGGTGAGCAAGGACCTGCTGAAGCGCGGGTTTCGATTCGTCGGCTCGACGATCTGCTACGCGATGATGCAGGCGACAGGGATGGTCAACGATCACACGATCGATTGCTTTCGCTATGGCGCGCTAGCGCGCCGGAAATAGTTCAGAATCGCGACGCGTACGACTTGCCGTGCCTGAGCAGCACCAGCCGGTGGCTGCCGTGCTCGGAGGTCAGCACGGGCTCGAGATCCAGCGCGGTCTGCTGATTGCGCTGCCATATGCTTTCCGGCACGAGTACGTAGCCGGGGGGCGCGTCGCCGAGGCGGCCCGCGAGGAGATGCACTCCCCGATCGAGATAGAAGACGAGCGGCGCGGGCTCGTCTCTAAAGCCGAATAGATAGACCGGCGCATCGGGTTCGACCACGCGTGCGATTTCCTCGGCCACAGGACGGTACGAATCGCCGCCGCAAGAATCTGACTCGCTGTGCGGGACGTAGATCAAGTTAAAGACGATCAGCAGCGCGCCGATCGCGATGAATGTGGCGGTTGCCGTGCGCCTTGCTTGATGAGGCGGCATCGTTAAGATCCACCACGAGAGCATCACCGCTGACGGCGGCCAGAGCGGCAGCAGATAATCGCTGCGCTTGTAGGCGGCGAGGCTGAAGAAGAGGACCGTGACGATCCAGAAGATCGCGCAGAGCCGGACAGACTCGCGCGCGTGCTGATCATCAGTGGCCTCAACCTTGGCCTCGTCGTTGCGCCTACGGCTTCTAAGCGCAGTCACCACCGCGATCGGAACAAGAAGACTGAACGGCACCGAGTTCAGCAGAATCGGCGCGACGTAGAACCACGGCGGCATCGAGCCCATCACGCCGTCAAAGCGTCCGATGTTTTCGAATTCGATCTGATGCGCGAGCAGCGCGGAACGGCCGCTGAAGTAGCAGGCGAGGTACCAGCTCGATGCGATCGCGATGCCCACGATAATCACGCCGGGATCAAGCATCGCGAGAATCTGCCGCGCGCGCCTCTCGGCGGCCATAAAGATGACAATCGCGACTCCCGGGAGCAGTGCGCCGACCGGTCCCTTCGCCAGAACCGCGAGGCCGAGCGCGACCGCGAGCAGGTAGAGAAATCCGCGCCCGGCGTTGCCAAAGATTGCGCCGCGACGATCGCGCGCACGCATCCACGATAAAAACGAGAAGAGCGCGAGCGCTTCGAAAAATGTCAGCGCCATGTCGGCATCGCCAACGCGCGCAAGGTTGATGAACTGATAGGACCCCGCGAGCGCGAGGCCCGCCAGCACGCCTGCTTCAAGGCTGATCGCGCCGGCCGCGAAGAGCATCGTCATGATTGCAGTTGCGATCGCAAAGATCGCCGACGGGAGGCGCAGGTTTGCCGCCGTGACGTGCGTGATGCCGAGCGAGCGATCGATAACCAGCGCCGTCCAATGAAAGAGCGGCGGCGTGCTAATCGGTATCGAGCCGTTCGCGAGTGGAAACCAGGTTTGTCCATGCTCGATCATTTGCTGCACCAACATCCCCGCGACCGCCTCGGCGTCGCTGCACACGTCGGCTTTCCCGAGCCGTTGGAGCACGAGGATTCCGACCACAATCGCAAGCGCGGCGAGCGCGACGCGAAGCCATCGGCGGACGCGGGAGGTCGGCGTCGAATCGGTCATGACTTGTGCGCGCTATTCGAGATCGAGGCGGAAGATGCTGAGGTGAGCGATGCGGGCGGCATCGTAGTGGCGCCACTTCGTGCGCGGCACGTCGCGAGCGGTGACGCGCCGGAACTTGAGCCGCGCAAAAAACCGCGCCGCGCGATCCTCGCGGGTGCAGGCGAAGACGTACTTAAGCCGGCGGGCGCGCGCTTCCTCCAGCACTTCCTTGACGAGTTCGCCCGCGACGCCTTCGCCCTGAAAGCGTGTCAGGGTGTACATCGCGGTGATCTCACCGACACGCTCGTTGCGATAGGGCTCGGTGAGCAGCGAGCAGATGCCCGCGAGGTGCTCGTCGCCAATTCGGTATCCGAAACATGAAGGAAGAATCGCGGCGATCTGCGCGGCATCGCGATAGAGCAGGAAACCCTCGTCCTGGCCGCGCTTGATGAGCGCCTCGACCTCCTCGAAGTCATCGATCGATACCGGCCGTACCCAACCGTACTGCATTTCGGTGAATAGCGTGCCCGCGCCGACGAAGCTGAACAGCTCTTCATACACATAGCGCGGCGATACCAGGTTGACCGAGCCGACGCCGTCCTTGAGTGCGAGGTCGGCAGCATGCACCAGCGCGCGGCGAGCCTTCGAGCGGATCGTTCGCATGATTCGCGGGATGCGCTTTTCCTCGACGAAGGCCATCCGCTCGCCGTCATTGCCGATAAGGCCGCCACCGCGATCGATCAAAAGGAGCTTGAAGACCCGGAGCCGGCTCGCGAGTTCGCGCGCGAACACAGTGAGATCGTCGGCGTCGTCGCGGCTCATCGATACGACCACGACCGAACCCGCGCGCAGCCGCGCCCAGATTTGCGCGACCGTGGAGTCGGGAGGATAGGGTCGCGAGCGCATCCCCTGCGACGGGTTGAACACCGGCGGCGGTTCGGAAGGCGCAAGCCGCCCCATCCGGCGCATCAGCTTCGGGAGCGTAATCGGCGACACGACGACGATCATGCGGCTCTGATTGCGGCGCAGCTCGCGTATCGTCATCACCAGCGAATCGAGGTCGGAAATCCGCTGGCCGACGGGCGGCACGAGCGCGAACATCAGGCTCTTGCCGTAGAATTCCTCGAGGTAGAATGCCTTCTCGACGAACGTGCGCGCCGGACGGCCGGGCTTGGCCTCGTATTCCGGTGCCAATGCAAACGCGCCTTCGCTCACGATCTGTCCGGCGCCGTTGAAGGAGCTTCGCACGCGAGGCAGCACGCGCGATCTCTAGTGATGATTTCCAATTTCTGTAGACGCGTCAGACTTTGGACAGGGCGTCAGTCGGACGATGCATCCCCGAGTCGAGGGCGGTCGGGGTGCGCGAATTGGCGATTTCCTGGAGCGAGGTTTCCGAAAAAACTTCGAGCAGCACGCGCTGCCCCTTCTCCCACACGCGATACATCCGGCAGGTCGGCTGCAACGCGCAGGAGCTGGAGCCGTCGGTGCAGATGTTCAATGTGATCGGACCTTCGACCGCCTCGATAATATCACGGAAGGTGATCGAGTCAGCGGGACGCGCGAGCTGATAGCCACCACCAGGGCCGCGGCGCGCGTGAACCAATCCGCGCCGCATCAGATCGCGAATCACCTTCTCGAGGTAGTACTTCGGAATGTGCTCGCGCGAGGCGATCTCGGTGCCGCGCGCGATACCGGCCGGCCGATCCGCCATGTAGATCATCGCACGCAATGCGTACTCGATCTTGCGCGGTATCTGCATCAGGCTCATCGCCTGACCTCCTTCGCGCAATTGATTTTTGTGTCCGAGCGCATCAGGCGGCTCGTGCTCCGGTCATCCCGCGCGCGGCGAGGATGCGCTCGACGTACTTCACCATCATATCGCTCTCGATATTGACCTGGTCGCCGACTTTTTTCGTAGCGAGCGTCGTCACTTTCAGCGTATGCGGTATCACGGCGACGTTGAAAGTGCGGCCCTTGATGCCAAACACGGTGAGGCTGATTCCGTCGATTGAGACGGAACCTTTCTCCACCAGGTAACGCGACTCGCGATTCGGAACCTCGAAGGTGAAGAGATGCGAATCGCCCTCCGGCTTGATTGCGACAATCTTGCCGACGCCGTCAACGTGGCCCGCGACCAGGTGGCCACCGAGCAACTTGTCGAGTGTCAGGCATCGCTCGATGTTTACGCGCGTGCCGGCTTTGAACGACCCGAGCGTCGTGCGGCGGAGCGACTCGGCCGACACATCCATCGCGATCTTGCCGCGCGCTTTCGACACGACCGTGAGGCAGCATCCGTTGATCGAGATCGAGTCGCCGATCGCAATCTTCGAAACGGGTAACGCGGTGCGAATCGTGATCACCGCGCCCTGCTCGGTTGGGCGTAGGCTTTCGACGGTGCCGAGGTCTTCGATTATTCCCGTGTACATCAAAAGCTCCGAAACTATCGGCTAAAAATCCAGAAAAATCATATCTTTCGCGCCGCGCGCTAGGCAACGGGTGTCTCGAGTACTACTACTTTGCGATGGCCCGCAGGGCGGAGGAATATCTTGCGCTGATGCGCAAGCGCATCGCGACGCTCTATCGCTGCAACGATCGAGGCCGGATTCTTGCGCTCAACTACTTTGCCGGCGGCGCGGTCCCGCGCTTTCACCTGATGCGCACGGCGCTCGGCAATATCGCTCGATATCGCCACGACGTTCCGGATGATCTCGTCGCGAGACTCGAACGCATATGCGAGTGCGAGCCGGTTGTCGATCCGCCCACTCGCGTGCCCGCTCTCTGCGCCGAGTACCTTAATGCCCTAGGCATCCTTCCTGCGAATGACGAGAGATGGTCAGGCCCGGCGTACATGATTGAGCGCGATGCTCCGCCGCTTGTGGCGCCGATCGCGATCAATAAGAAGAACGCGCATCTCCTTCGCGGCAAACTCGAAGAATGGCTGCCCGATGTCCAACACGGTCAACCGCTCATGGCGGTCATCGAGGACGGCCGCGCCGTTTCGCTCTGCGCGAGTGTTCGTATCAGTAATGCAGTTCATTGTGCGGGCGTGGAGACTCTGCCCGAGTATCGTCGGCGCGGATACGCCGTGAGTGCTGTCGCCGGATGGGCACGCGCGGTGCGGGCGCTCGGCGCGATCCCCTTCTACAGCACCTCGTGGGACAATGTCGCATCGCAGGCCGTGGCCTCGCGCCTCGGAGCATCGCTCGCCGGTGTCGATTTCCACGTCGGTTGATTCTCACTGGCGGTGTGCTGCGCGCTCGCTTAGGATTCGATCGATGCCGGCAAAGAAGCAAAACAAGCGACCTGTTCATCATCCGAAGAAACACGCGCACCAAAAACCGAAGGCGCTGCTGTTCGATTTCGGCGGTACACTCGCCTTTCTCGATTACGATCTCCTTGCGCGTGAATTCTCGCGCGACGCGCGACCGCTCGACGCGCTCAAGCTGGAGCATGCGGAGTACGAAGGACGCGCCGCGATCGATCGTCTCCTGATGAGCGGCGGCAACGACGTCATCGCGTCCTACCTGCAGTACTTCAGCGCCTGGATGGCGGCGGCGGGCATTCCCGAGGAGGAAATTCCCGCCTATGGCGAGCGCTTCCGCCGCCTCCACGGCGAAGCGTCGCTGTGGCGCGTCGTGCGGCCGGGCACCATGGAAGCGCTCGAGCGTCTCAAAAGCGCCGGCTTCAAGCTCGCAATCGTTTCCAATGCCGAGGGACAAATTGACTCAGACGCGCGCCGCTACGGGCTACATCCGTTCTTCGACGTGATAGTCGATTCGCACGTGGTCGGCGTCGCGAAGCCTGACCCGCGAATCTTCCAGATCACGCTCGAGCGGCTCGGCGTGGCGCCCGATGAGGCGCGCTTTGCCGGCGACATCTACTCGATCGACGTCCTTGGCGCGCGTGCCGCTGGCATCGAGGCGGCGCTCATCGATCAGCATGATCGCTATTTGTGGATCGATCACGCCAAGATTCGCCACATGTCGGAGTTACACCCGCTCGACAAAAAGTAGTCAGCCGCTTCGCTTGATGCGTGCAACGGCGCGGGCGGATAATTCCGCGCCGGAGACCATCATGGGAGCAATCCGCGATATCGCCGAGCGCCTTTTCACCGGTGAGCTTTCCACCCGCGAGGCGCATCCGCTGATGCCCACCGGAGAGCATGAAGAGCTCGCCGACGGCGTGATGTTTTTTCGCTGGATGGCGAACTACACGGCGGTCAAGACAAGCGACGGCCTCGTCCTGATCGACACGGGCGCTTACTTCAACTACGGCGGCACGGTGGAGATGCTGCGCCGCTTCTCGCCGGATCGTGTCAACACGGCGATCTACACGCACGGCCACGTCGATCACGCGTGCGGGATGCCCGCGCTCGCCGATGAGGCGCAGCAGAAGAAGGTGGCGCGGCCGCGCGTCGTTGGCCATCGCGCGGTGCAGGCGCGCTTCGACCGCTACAAGCGCACTGCCGGTTACAACAGCTGCATCAACACGCGTCAGTTCAACCGGCCGGCACAATGGCCGACCGAGTACGTCTATCCCGACACTTATTTCGATCATCAGCTCAACGTCGTCGCCGGCGATATGCGCTTCGAATGCCATCACGCGCGCGGCGAGACCGACGATCACTGCTGGGTCTATATTCCGCAGCGGAAGGTGCTATGCACTGGCGACTTCATAATCTGGGCCGCGCCCAACGCCGGCAATCCGCAGAAGGTCCAGCGCTACGCGCGTGAGTGGGCCGAAGCGCTTCGCGCGATGGCCAAGACGGGAGCCGAAGTGCTGCTTCCCGGCCACGGCTATCCGGTGTTCGGCGCAATCAAAGTGCGCCAGGTGCTGAACGACACCGCGAACTACCTGCAGGCCCTGTACGATCAGACCAACGAGATGATGAACGCCGGCGCGCCGCTCGACGAAATTCTCCACGCGGTCAAGCCGCCCGCGGCGCTCGCAGAGAAGCCTTGGCTCCGGCCCGTCTATGACGAGCCCGAGTTCATCGTGCGCAACATCTGGCGGCTCGAAGGCGGATGGTACGACGGCCAGCCGTCTCATCTTAAACCCGCGCTCGAAGCGGAACAGGCGCGCGAAATCGCCGCGATGGCGGGCGGAGTTGGCAACCTCGTCGCGCATGCGCTTCAGAAGCTCGAGGCTGGCGACCTGAGGCTCGCCTGTCACATCGCGGATTGGGCAGTCGGCGCAGCACCCGATGATCGACCAGCGCACGAAGCGCGGATGAGGATTTATCAGGCGCGGGCGCTGAGCGAGGAATCGACGATGGCGCACGGCGTGTTTCGAGCTGCGGTCCGCGAGTCTGCAGAGAAGCTCGGAGTCGAGCCGCCGCCTGACGATCGCAGTTTCTAGCGTAGCGATCTTCTGTTCAGCAACTACGGCTTCTCTATGGCCGGATCTTCTGCGCAACCATCTCGGCGACAAGTGAGTCGCGCGTTTTCGTGATCTCGAGCATCTTGACAGCGCGAAGCTGCTTCACTTCCTCGCCGGTGTAGGGTTTGAAGTCGGGCGGCAACTGCTCCTTGCTGAAGGTCCGCAGGATCCAGTTCATCACTTCCGCGACCTGCGTGTCGTTGAGCGCCGACTGCGACACGCCTGGCACTTCAATCAGGTATTGGCGGCCGCCTTTCACTTTGAGGAAATCCGCAGCGCCCTGGAGCGGCGGCGCGGTGCCCGCGATTCCTTCGCCGTTCGGCCGATGGCAGCCCCAGCAGTTCAGCATGTAGAGCTGTGAGGGCGACTCAGCCCGCGTGGGCGACGCCATCGACGTGAGCATCACTACAGCTCCCAGAGCCATCATCATGGTGCGATTCATTTGGACGCTCCGAGACCCGCATCCTTGAGCTCCTCGTAGATGTGCGCCCGCTCGTGCATCAGCTCGGTCGAGTTTTCCGTGATTGCCCGGCCGGCTTTCACTTGGTCGGGCGTGATCGGCTGAAGATCCTTCGGCAGCTCGGCGGAGTTGAATCGCGTCAGCACTTCGTTAAGCGCGGCCGCGATATCATCGTCACTCAGATACGCGAACTGCGGCATAAGGCCGTTGTAGGTTACGCCTTTAACGACGACCGACCCGCCGAGACCGTTCAGCAGCACGTGGACGAGATACTGGCGTCCATCCTTGACGCGGACGTAGTAGCCGATCGAATCAGCGAGCGGAGGATAGAGACCGGCGACGCCCTGCGCGTTCGGCTGATGACAGATGATGCAGCGCTGTTCGAAGACTTGAGACGTGGCTGATGCAGCCGGCGCCAACGGCTTGCTGTTGCAGGCGATAATAGCGAGCGCGAGCAGCGCGGCGGGCGCGGCAACTCGCGAGCTTATGATTTGAGGCCCACGATTTCGGCGGTCGAGCAGTGATACATCATTGTCGGGGCGCCAAAGCACCAGATCAGATCGCTGTCGAGCTGCGCGCGATAAAGCGGCATCTCGCCTTCGGTGCGCGCGCAGAGGCATCGCCCGCACGCCGCCTGCCCGCAGCAATCGCGATAGCTCACGATATAGTCTTTGCCGTCCGACGGATGCCGGCAGGTGCCGACCCACGACGTGGGCGAGGGCGTCGCGCCCGGCGGACAGTCGTGCGAACCTCCGCCGCAGCAGGTGCATAGATACCCGTCGACCGCGCAATACTTCCAGTAATCGCAACTCGTGTCGTCCTCGATTCCCTTGGGCAGCTTGGCGGCGGCCGCGCTGGCGTCGCGCACCACGCGATCGATCGGTAGCAGCGGGATCACGGCCGCGCCGAGGATCACTTTGCCGACGCGGGCGAGGAAGCTCCGGCGCGAGGTGCGTTGCGCGACCGCGCGTGTCATCCGTTCGACGATGTTATCCATGATGCTTACCTGCACCCTCGCCGTTGACCGCGGGCGCCTCCGCCGCGGCCATTGGCTGGCCAAGATACTCCTGCAGGGAAGCCACGCCCATCTGCTTCGCCTGCACGATACTCTCAAGATGCTCGCGCGTGTTCACCAGGCCCTTGGCGCGCACGATTCCTTCATGATCGATCAGCACCGCGTACGGCAGCTTGGCCACGCGATAGCTGAGTCCGAGCGCCGACGAAAGCACCAGCGGAAAGTTTTGCAGGCGATGGCGTGCGACGAAATCGGCCTGCGCCTCGGGCTCGCCGTCGCTGGCGAATATGAGGTCGAGCCAACTCGATTCGCCCGCTGCGAGCGACTTCACCGCGGGGAGCAGCTTCTTGCACACGGGGCAGGTGGGCGACACAAACATCAGGAGCGTCGAGCGGCCGGCGGGATTCTCGGCGCCAATCGTGACGGGACGGCGATTCAAGTCCGTGAGCTCGAAGAGCGAGGAATGATCGCCGACCTTCGGACCCTTGTCGATCGTTAGCGCACCGATAGGCGCGATCCGTTCGTGAAGGACGCCGATCTGCCGCACCAGCGCGAATACCACAGCCGCGAGCGCCACCACGGCGATCCAGAGCATGATCTGCGAGACGATTATTGCTTCAAGCATTGCTCGTCTCCAGCGCTGCCAGCCGCGGAGCATTGGCGAGCAGGTAATTAACAGCAGCGTAGAGGATCGCGAGCGTAGCCGCTCCCAAAGCGATCGTGACGAGATCGAGCGCGCCGAGATCGCGCGGCGACGCGGGCACAGCCGCGACGATCGCGAAGACGGCGAGAGCACAGTTACGCGCGGCCAGCCACCAACTGATCTTCTGCCGAAGCGCTGGCCCGAAGCATCCGCAGTCGATATACACGCGCCCGCGCAGCAGGTTGATCGCGATCGCAGCCGAGAAAATTGAGAGCAGCACAAGCAGCGCGATCGCGGCTTCGGCGCGCAAGTTCGTAAACATCAGGCCGATCGCGGCGAACAGCTCGACGAGTGGAATCGCGAGTGTAAGTAGAGGCTCGAAGACTGAAGGCGCGATTCGGTAGCTCTCGAGCGCGCCGCGGAATTCATCCAGGTCGGCGAACTTCATCGCTGCAGAAGCGATGAAAATCGCTGCCAACACGAGCGACGCGGTCCACGCGATTGTTGGATCGATCGTCATGGTCCGTAAATCACGAAAGGCGAGCCGATCTCATTCAGTGTTCCGACCAATTTTCCGTCCGTGAGATTGTAAGCTTCGAGCCGACCGGTTCCTTCCTGCATGCTGGTCTGAAGGTCGAGCACCTCGAGCATCGGCTTGTCGGCGTTGGTCGCGAAGATCGAGTAACCGGGTGTCTTCAGCTTGATTCGCTTCACGCGCTCTTTCTTCGCGAGGTCGAACACCCAAACTTCAGTGCCGAATTGCTTGTGTGTCCAGTCGCCGCCCTGATGCATCAGCACGAGCAGCACGCCGCTCTTCGGCTCGACCGCGACCGTCTGCCATCCGCCGGGCCGCCATTTGCCCGTCTTGTCCGCCGCGTTGATTAGCGGCCATGGTGGTTCGGCCTGGGCCTCCGTGCCGGAGAGATCAACTTCGTAGAGGTTGCCGTAGTAGGAATCGAAGTAGGCCTTCGCACCGGCGAGCGCGGGCTGATCGAAGACGGGATCCTTGCCCGGGTCGAAGAATGGTTTGGAGGTCGTCTTGCCTTTTACCTTGCCCGCGTCGTCGAGCTGCACGGTGAGGATCGAGCCGTCGGCGCACATCGAATCGAACTGGCGATTGCCCGACGGAAACGCCTGCACGCATCCGGGTGTTTCGATCTCGCCAGTGAACTTGCGTGCTTTCGCATCGACGACAGTGATCGACGTTGCCGGCGTCATGTTGGCGACCAGGATGAACTTGCCGTCGGGTGTGATCGACGCCGAATCGCGTTTGGGGACGATCAAAAGGCGCTTCGGCGGAATCTCGACCTCGCCGCTGAAGTTGAGGGTCTTGGCGTCGAAGATTGAGACCACGTCGGTGCGCGTGCCACGCCATCCGCGCGAGTAGAAGGTGTCGACGCTGTAGAACTGGTGGTGGTCAGGCGCGAGGACAAAGTTGCTGAGGTAGCCGCCGCTCACTTGGCCGAGCATCTTGAGGTGCGCCGTATCGACGACGTAGACCCTCGCGGATGCAGTCGCGGGGAAGCCGGCGTCCAGGACGAAGATCCAGGTCGGCCCAACCTCGGGCAGCGTGAGCGAGGTCATCTGATCGGGCGGGAGTTGCGCGCGCGCTCTGGGCGCGGCCGTGAGCAGGATCGCCGCTACAAGGAGAACCAGACTTCTGACACCGGTCGACATCGGCGCCGCCCCCACGGCTCAGTGTGAATAATATGCGGCGTCGGTCAGGGTCAAACCCCCGACAGCTGACTAAGTATTCGATAGCGTCCGGTTCTAAGCGACGAACTGCGATTTCACCGCGGCGAAAGCGCGGTCGGTCACCTCGAGCGTGCGCTCGAGATCCTGGTCGCTGATCGCGGTCGAGATAAACCAGTTGTGGCGCGGCGCGAAGTAAACTCCGCTGCGCGAGCATTCGCCGCAGAACAGCTTGTTGCGATCGAAGCGGCCCGCGTCGGCCTTGAACGTCATGTAGGGGATCGCCGGCGGCCCTGAGTAAGTCACCTCGATTCCGTGGCTTCGCGCCTCGGAGAGCAGGCCCGTGCGCAGTTTTTCACCGATCGCGCGCATCCTCTCGATTCCGTCCGTTGCCTCTAGCTCGCGCAACGTGGCGAGGCTCGCCGCCATCGGCACCGCGCTCGTGAAATACGATCCGGTGAAGAAGACCTCCTGCGACGCCTTGCGCAGGCTGTCACGCCCGAGGCAAGCGGCGAGCGGATATCCGTTGGCGATAGCCTTGCAGTACGTCGAGAGATCGGGGCGCACGCCGAAGAGTTCGCCCGACCCACCCATGTGCAGACGGAAGCCCGCCCGGACGTCATCGAGAATGAAGACAATTCCATGGTCGTCGCAGATTTTTCTGACGCCGCTCAAGAAGCCTTCGACCGGCAACTCTGAATCGTGACCCGCGTCGTGACGGAATGGCGAGATCATGAGGCCCGCGATCTTCCCATGATTCTCGGCGACCACGCGCTGCAGGCTCTCGAGGTCGTTGTACGTGAAGTAAACGATGTTCGCACGATCTTCGGGCGTGAGGCCGCTCGTGACAGGCGTGCACCATGCGTGCGCGCCGTGATAAGCCCCCTGGCACATCGCGATCTTCGGCCGCCCAGTCGCTTGCCGCGCGACGACCGTCGCATAGGTGCAGACATCTGAACCGTTCTTCGCGAATACGGCCCAATCGGCAAACGGCGTGATCGAGACGAGGTACTCGGCGAGCTCGACCCATCGTTCGGTCGGCGCGTTGAAGCAGTTGCCGAGGTCGCCCTGCCGGCGCACCGCCTCCTCAACCCTGGGATGACGATGGCCGAGCACGATCGGCCCGTACGAGCACATGTAGTCGATATATTCGTTGCCATCGACGTCCCACACGTGTGAGCCCTCGCCACGTGCGAAGAACGACGGATACGCGCCCTTGGTCAGCAGGAGCGGCGACTGATGACCATAGATTCCGCCGGGGATGACTTTTTTCGCGCGCTCGAAGAGCGCTTCGCTTTTTTCGAAAGTGTAGGGTTTCACGCTCGCACCTCGGAGCAGGGATTCTCGCGGACTCAATCGCGAGAATCCTATGCTGAGCTTCGATGGTCAAGCCCGCCCGCGGCGAGACTCCTCGTCGCCCGCGCCTGCGTTGGAGCAGTGGCTGAAATTAGTGGCGGAAGGTTTTGGTCTCGCCGCGCGCCGAGAGGGGCAGTGCGCCGATTCGGACCAACTCGTCCTTGAAGCTTGCGCGCGAGAGCGGCTTGCAGAGCACCGCCGAGGCGCCGAGTTCGTAGCTTTTCGCAATGTCGCGATCGAAAAGCGAGCTAGTGATAACGAAGACAGGCACACGCTCAAGCGCGGGATTGTTGCGCATCGCCTGCAACACGGAGAAACCGCCGTTTTCGGGCAAACGCAAGTCGATGAGGAAGAGATCGGGCCGATCGGTATCCGTGAAGCGGCCGATCATGTCGATCGCCTCTTCGGCGTTCTGCGCATGAATCATGTCGATCGCGTCGCCCAATACCTGGCGAATCACCGTCAGCGCGATGAAAACGTGATCGGCATTGTCCTCGACCAGGAAAATGCGCACCTCTGAATTAAGCAGCTTCCCCGTCTTCTCTTCGCTCATACTACCTCTCGTCCGTACGCGGCCCGCTGCGATATCTTGAACGCCGCGCGGCAAGAAATCCACCTTAACGAGTGGTCAATTACCGTGCCAAACTGCCTTGATGCCTGCGATCGCCTTCGTCACCGACGCTTTGTCGATATACGCGGGCAAGACGCAGGAAACGCCGGGTCCAAACGTGACGAATGTGTCATCTCTCGGGCTTGAAGTTTCAGCGTTGGGACCGAACACGCAGAATCCTTCTAATTGCGACTAATATCAAGCATCGCTGATATCTGTCCGGGCATCGTGATCTAAACGATCGCCGAAAGTGTGACGCCGGACGACACTGTTCGGGTGCCCCCCTCTATCTGCTATTAGGGAGGTGGAAAGGATACATCCAAAGTGGGAATCGTCGCCTCGGTCACGGGTTCCAGGCTCCTCAATCATCCGCTGCTTCGCAAATACACCGCTCTGGTCAACGAGGATCTGACCGCGACCTATTCGCGGGACATCCAGAAGTGGTTGCTCATCGCGCCCATCATCGGGGTGCTCACCGGCCTCCTCATCACCGGCATCGCGATTCTTGTCCTCGACACGATCTGGGCCGCCGTGCTGCCCTACTATCTGGCGCATCGGTGGGCGATCATAGCCGGACTGGTGGGAGGGTTCGTCGTGACCGGGCTAATCATGCAGTTCATGACGCCCGATCCCAACGAGCATTCGACCGAAGAAATCATCCGCTCCTATCACGAGCATCAGGGCGACATCGACACGCGGTCTTTCTGGTGGAAGCTGCTCGCTGCTGTGACCACCGTCGGTTCGGGCGGCAGCGCCGCGCTCGAGGGGCCGAGCATCTACGGCGGCGGCGCAATCGGCTCGTGGCTCTGGACCAGGGCGCGGCGTTTCGGCCTTGAATCACGCGACCGCCGGATCATGATGATCGCAGGTGCGGGTGCCGGGATGGCCGCAGTGTTCCGCGCGCCGCTTACCGGAATCGTGTTCGCGCTGGAGATGCCGTACAAGGACGATCTCGCGCACGAGGCGCTCCTACCGTCGCTGATCGCATCGGTGGTTGCATATGCGACGCTCGCCGCGATCGTCGGAACCACCCCGCTTTTTGGGTTTGTCGGGTCAACCAGCTTCGAAGCGATCGACGTCTTCTGGTCGGCGATCCTTGGACTCGCGATCGGCCTTATTGCGCTGGTCTTCGACATCACGTTTCGGCGCGTACGCATGATGTTCGTGCGGGCTTCCATCGCACATACT
>JASHQJ010000041.1 GCA_030037595.1 Candidatus Binataceae bacterium | reverse complement strand
GGTCAGCAGCCGCTCCGCCGCTTCTGCGGTGTCCGTCCACTCGACTTGAAACCCTTCTTCGCCGAGACCTTTGCAGACCAACTCTGCAAGCCGTACTTCGTCTTCGACGACGAGCAGGCTGGGCGGCATCATGAAGGAAATGCTTACACCATGGACAGGCGAAAAACAGCGTGCCTGGGCGCGGGTCAAATGGCTAGCGACAACAGTCCAGCAGCGACCAGAGCGCCCGCCCAGATCGTATCGAGGTTGATCCACGCGCGCCGCAAAATCGCGAGGCCGACGTAGCTGTAAACAATCAGCGCAACCGCACCCATCACGATCAGCATCGCGCCCGTATGAAGCAGCACGATCGCGGCCGCATCGAAGAGCGAGTGCCTCGCGAGATTCATCGCCGACGGACTAAGGCACATGTTGGGTGCGATGCGCAGCACGATCGGAAACAGCATCAGTCCCGCGCCGTGCGCCGTTGCCATCAGGAACGACCAGAGCGCGAGTTCCGGCGCATTCACACGCATCGCGACCCATCGCGGATGCGCGCGAGGCCAGAGGAAGCGGAAGATTCCGAATACGATCAAGACCGATGCGCCGGCCGGCCGGATGTAGTCGATCGTGAAGAAGGCGCGGAAGCCGCCGATGATCGCGATCACCGCCGCGATCGCGACCAGATGTCCTATTCCGATCGGCCATAGCGCATTCAGTACCCGCGAGCGGCTCTTCTCCTGCAGCCCGAGCGCGACCGCAAACAGCCAGCCCATCGAGGGATCCAGTCCGTGGTAAGCGCCGAGCCCTGCCACGGCGAGCCACGGCCACGCCCCACTCACGGATAGCAGAACGAATCCGACGACGAGTCCCCGCCCTCAAGGCGAATCTGATGTGGCCGCTCGCCGTCGAAGGTCGCGAAGAACCGCGGATCAGGCGCGATGCCGCCGCCGGGGTTACAGTCGATCTTGACTGCCCATCCCTTGATGCCCTCGGGATAGAACTGCGCGTCCCACGCGCCGTACAGAGAGTTCGTCATGTAGAGGCGGCGGCCGTCGCGGCTGAGCTCAATCATCTGCGAGCCACCGTTCAGCGGCCCGCTCTTCGGATGCGCGGCGTGCGACACGATTCCGCCGAGGCGCACGGTTCCGGTCAGCTTCGCGTTGAACGGGTCGCTTACGTCGTACTGCTTGAGGTCGCCCGTGCCGAAGCACGCGACGTAGAGGAACTTGTCATCGAGGCTCAAGTTGATATCCGTCACGAGCGGGGGCACGGCCTTGAACGGTTTCAGCGCGGGCGGCAGCACGCTCGGATCTGCCGGCTCTGCCGGAATCTCGATCGCCTTCCGGATGCGCCAATCGTCGCCCTCGCGATACCAGTGCCAGATCGACGCCGAGAGATCCTTGGTCGAGATCACTACGCCGACGAATCCGTACGTTTGCGTCGGATCGTGCGACGGGCGAAGCTCGAGCGCCATTTGCTGTTCCGCGCCGAGGTCGAGCGTCTTCAGATGACGGCGCTTGCGCAGATCCCAGATGTGCAGCGCGTGACCGTATTTCCCGCCGAGTAGAAGTTCGGGAACGACGCCGCCCTCGACCATCTTCGGCGTGCCCCATTCGCTGGTGACCGCCACGTCGTAGCCGAGATGCCACCAGAAATCGTACGCGAGTTGCTGCGGGCCGCGATCGACTTCCCATCGCCCGAGCACCTCGAAGCTCTCGTGATCGAGCAGGAAGATTCCGCCAGGTCCATCTCCCGCAGGATTACCGAGCGCGCTCACGTAGATTGCGTCGGGTCCGCAGTGAATGGTATGCAATCGGCTGTAACCGGTACGCGCCGCAATCTCTTCGGCCTCGATCACTTTGATCAGCTTCGGATTCTTCGGCTCCGGCTTGGTGTCGAAGATGTACATCCGCGAGGAGCGAAGCCCAGGCACGAGCAGGTAGCGGCGCTCGATGTGCGGATGCGGCGCGTAGGGGCAAAGCGCGGCGCTGCATGCGTTCCAACCGAAATGATGCAGCTCGTCGCCGACACCGGGAACCTCGGCGCGGCCGACGACCTGGCCATAAGCCTTCGATTCGCTATCCAGGTCGAGCACGCAGAGCGCGTCGTGCTTGCCGTTTTGCGGCGTTGGATTGAACGTTACGACGTAGCCGAGCTTCTCGCGCGGCGCCTGCATCGCCATCCGCGGCGACGGATAGAACGTCTGATCGGGTTTCCAGAGCGCCATGATGCTCACCGCCTGAGTACGATTTGAATTGAACCTATCCAAGCATGCGATATGGTGAAAGGGGGTTTGGACCGCGAACCCTTCGGGGGTGAACGATGGAATTCAAGAACATTCTCTACGACAAGGATGATCGCGTCGCGAAGGTCACGCTGAATCGTCCTAAGTATCGCAACGCGCAATCGCGCGCGCTGCTCGAGGAGATGGATCGCGCCTTCGCCGACGCCAACACCGACGACGATATCCGCGTGATTATCCTCGCCGGCATCGGCGATCACTTCTCGTCGGGCCACGATCTCGGCACGCCCGAGGAGAAGGCCGACAACGAGGCGCGTCCGTTCCCGAAGGGCGTGCGCGGCGAGTACGCGCGGTCGCGTGAGCTCTTTCTCGACAACACTCTCCGCTGGCGCAATCTCGACAAGCCCACGATCGCGTCGGTGCAGGGCTTCTGCATCTTTGGCGGATGGATGTTCGCGGCCGCGATGGATCTGATCGTCGCGGCGGACAACGCGCGCTTCCTGCCCTCGCTGCTCCAATACTTCTCGGTGCCGTTCGACATCCCCGTGCGCAAGGCCAAGGAAATCCTCTTCCAGAGCCGTTTTATCGAGGCCGACGAAGCCGCACGCATCGGTCTCGTCAACATGGTGGTGCCGCGCGCCAAGCTCGAAGAGGAGACGATAGCGATCGCGCGGCGCATCGCGGAGTCAGATCGCTTCACGCTCCGGATGGTCAAGTGGGCGACGAACCTCGCGCAGGACGAGATGGGCTATAGCAACGCCGTGCGCAACGCGCATTCGCATCACATGGTGCTCGGCCTTGGCGGATACATGCAGCGCAAGGCGGAGGGCGGGGGCCTGCCGCGGCGGATGGTCGGCGTCGAGCAGGCGCTCCGGAAGAAGTAGGGGCCGCCGCCCATGGCAGACCTCGGCGTCTTTGAGGCGATTCACACGGCACGCGCGCTGCGCCGATTCAAACCCGACCCGGTGCCGCCCGAGATCATCACGCGCGTCCTCGAGGCCGCGATCTGCGCGCCGTCGGGCGGTAACGTCCAGGATTGGTACTTCGTCGTCGTCACCGATCCCGAGCAGCGAAAGCGTGCGGGCGCCGCGTACGCGAAAGCATCGCTCAGCGTGCGCCCGTTCTACGAAAATCGCCCTCGCCCCGAGCACATGACGGAGGCCGAAGAGCGTCATCTCAGGTCTTCCGGCTTCTATCTCCACGAGCACATGGCTGATGCGCCCGTACTACTCCTCGTATGCGGCCGCCGTCGCGGCCCGCGCCCCGATATCACCAACCTCGGCGCCAATGCTCTCGCGCGGATGGCGGTGGCTACCGCCTGCGCGAGCATCTATCCCGCCGTCCAGAATGTGATCCTCGCTTGCCGCGCGCTCGGCCTTGGCACAGTGCTCACGACGAATCACATCCTCTGCGAGCAGGAGGTGAAGGATGCACTCGGTATCCCCGACGATATCGACACCTATGCGCTGATGCCGATTGGCTATCCCGTTGGCAAGTTCGGTCCAGTGCGACGCAAGCCACTCGCCGCAGTCGCGCTGCACAATCGATGGGGCAGTGCCTGGCCGAGCGCGTAGCCGTGGATCTTCCCGTCAATCCTCCCCTGCTGCCGATGCTCTCGAAGCGCATCGAGCAGTTGCCTCCGTCGCAGGATTTCATCTTCGAACCCAAGTGGGACGGCTTTCGGTCGCTGATTTTTCGCGAGCGCGACGAGGTCATGATTCAGAGCCGCGACGCGAAGCCGCTGAACCGCTACTTTCCAGAGCTGATTGAACCGCTCAAAGCGCAATTGCCGAAGAAATGCGTGCTCGACGGCGAAATCGTTGTCGCAACCAGTCACGGCCTCGACTTCGAGGCGCTGCAGATGCGAATACATCCCGCAGAGTCGCGCGTGAAGCTTCTCGCGCGTGGGACTCCAGCCTCAATCGTGTTCTTCGATCTGTTATGCGAGGACGATCGTGATCTGCGTGGCGAGCCATTCGAGCATCGGCGCAAGATGCTGGAATCCGTCCTCATCAAGGCAAGGCCACCCCTTCATCTGACGCCTGCCACTCGCGATCCAAAGGTCGCATCGGATTGGTTCAGCCGTTTCGAGGGCGCCGGCCTCGACGGCGTGATGGCTAAGCCTATTTCCGGAACCTACGAGCCCGACAAGCGCGTGATGCTGAAGATCAAGCACGAGCGCGATTGCGATTGTGTGGTCGCGGGCTTTCGATGGCACAAGCGCGGTGAGGGGACTTCGATCGGTTCGCTGCTGCTCGGGCTCTACGATGACACGGGCGCGCTCCAGCACGTGGGCGTTTGTGCGAGCTTCACCGACAAGAAGCGCC
Source organism: Candidatus Binataceae bacterium (assembly GCA_030037595.1). Lineage (GTDB taxonomy): Bacteria > Desulfobacterota > Binatia > Binatales > Binataceae > JASHPB01. Next base: position 19,716 of record JASHQJ010000041.1, on the reverse strand, counting down.
GCGAGCTGGTCGAATACCTGAAGCCCTACCGCAGCGACGCGCTCGCGAATCATCCCTGGAAGGCGTGGGCCGAGCAGGATCTGGAGGCGGCATCGAGCGGCCATCGAATGCCTGGCGGCCAGAGCCGATGGAGCCAGGGCAAGGACCTTTCATGGGAGGCGCTACGGCCTGAGCTCGTCGTCGAGGTCGCGTACGAGCACATGCAGGGCACCCGCTTTCGTCATACGGCGCACTTTCGCCGATGGCGCAAAGACAAGAGGCCCAGTGACTGCACTTACGCGCAGCTTGAAGTCGTTCCGCCCCAGGAGCTGACGGAAATCTTCGCGAGCGCACGCTGAATCAGAAGCGACTTACTCTTCGTTCTTCTGAGGTCGATGCGCGCGCCACTCGCGCGTCGGATCATCATCAGGATCGGGTGTCTCCTGCGCCGGCCTGAGTTCTTCCGGCACGTGGCGAAGGTTCACGCGGATGCGCGTCCACGTTGATGATCGCCCGCGCATCGAATCGACCAGCACGTCATCGACTGCCAGCAACTCTGCCGCCGCGGCGTGCTTCTCTCTCCATCGCGCGAGGCCGGCGAGCGCCGCTTCGCGGCTCGAAGAATTCGCCACGACCACGAGCGGCATCTTGATACGCGGTTTCTTGCCGTCGGATTTTGCGCGTGAGGGCGCGACGCGTCGCCCTTCGCCCTCCATCTTGCGAAAATGCGGCGGCCACGGTGCGTCGCCGAGTCCGGCAGCCTCGTCTTCCGCCGCAAGTTCGAGCAGTTTGTCCAGCGAACCCGGAGATTTGTCGATCTCCGAATGAGGATCGCCGATCTCGGTGAACCGCCGAGGCATCGTGAGCACGGTAAAGTCCGAAGGTTCGCAATCCGGGACTTCATCCCAATCGAGGGGTGCCGAGACGCGCGCGTCGGGAAGCGGCCGCACCGAATAGGCGGAGCAGGTGGTGCGATCTTTGGCGTTCTGGTTGTAGTCGAGGAACACGCCGTGGCGCTCTTCTTTCCACCATTTCGAAGTCGCAAGCGCGGGTGTGCGCCGCTCGATCGCGCGTGACAAGGCAAGAGCCGCGCGCCGCACTTCGATGAACGTCCAGCGAGGATGAATCCGCACGTTGATGTGCATCCCGCGCGAGCCGCTGGTCTTCGGCCATCCGCGAAGTCCCATCTCTTCAAGGAGCACCTTCACCTCAAGTGCGACTTGGCGCACGTCGTCCCAGCTCACACCCGGGCCGGGATCGAGATCGACGCGCAACTCGTCAGGATGCTCCAGGTCGCCGGCGCGCACCGGATGTGGATGCAGCTCGATGCATCCGAGGTTGACGATCCATGCGAGCCCGGCTGCATCGTCAAGCACGATCTCTTCCGCCGTCCGTCCCGACGGAAACGAAAGGGTGATCGTTCGCAGCCACGGCGGCCGGTTCGTGGGCGCGCGCTTCTGGTAGAAGGCCCCGCCCTCGGCGCCATCGACGAACCGTTTCAGGACAATCGGACGGTCACGGATACCGCCGAGCGCTCCGGGCGCGATCGACAGGTAGTAGCGAACGAGGTCGAGTTTCGTAAGCTTCGTCTGCTTCGAAAAGTAGAGCTTGTCGGCGTTTGTGACGCTGACTTCGCGTCCCTCAATTTGGAGGACCTCGGTTCGTCCTTCTTGCGCCACGTGCCTAGCTTACACCCACGGCGCGTTGTGGATGAAAGTTGCGTTCTGCAACTTTGATGGCTGGTCGAGTCCGTGATAGTCGGCAATCGTGCCTGATGCCGCTAGACGATCGGTGCTGCCGCCTGAACCAGGCCTTATTGCGACGTTCGGCTTCGTGCGCAATCCCTATGGATTTCTCGATCGATGCGCCCGCGAGTTCGGTGACTGGTTCACTGTGCGCGTGCCAGGCGTCGCGCCCTTCGTCTTCACCTCGGATCCTGCCGCGGTGCGCGAGGTCTTCCAGGGCGATCCGGCGTTGCTTCACGCGGGCAAGGCGAACAGCCCGCTCGGCGCGTTCATGGGCGAACGCTCGGTGCTCTTCCTCGACGGCGGCGAGCATCTGCACGACCGGCGGATGATCCTTCCCGCGTTCCAGGGCGATCGGATGCGCGCGTATGGGCCGATGATGCGATCGATCGCGCGCGCCGCCATCGCGAAGTGGCCGGCCGACGTGAGGTTTCCCATCCATCCCGAAATGCGCGCGATCACTTTCGAGGTCATCATGCGCGCGGCCTTCGGACTCGACGAATCCGCCGAAGCGGCGCAGCTCAAGGATCTGATCGCGCGGCTCTTCGCGCTCTATTCCGGGCGACTTGCGAGTCTTTTTCAATTGCCCGCTTTTCGCCTCGACCTTGGAGCGTGGAGCCCTTGGGGACGGGTCGTCAGGTTGAACCGCGAGATGGAGACCGCGCTGTATGCTGAGTTTGCGCGCCGGCGCGCGTCGCTCGAAAAGAACCGCGAGGATATTCTGTCGATGTTGCTTGCGGCTCGCGACGAAAGCGGCGCGCCGCTGAGCGACCAAGTCCTCCGCGATGAGATGATGACGATTCTGCTCGCTGGTCACGAGACCACGGCTGCCTCGCTCGCGTGGGCGATGTATCGGCTGGGACAGAATCCCGATGTCGCGCACGCCGCATGCGATGAAGTCGCGCAGCTGGGAGACGATGCGGACCCAGCTTCGATGCGCTATCTCGACGCGGTCGTGAATGAATCGATGCGCCTGAGTCCGGTGGTTCCTAACGTCGGCCGTGTGCTTCAGGCCGATATGAAAATCGCCCGTCGCGATTTGCCGAAGGGAGTAACGATCGCGCCTTGCATCTATCTGATGCATCGGCGGGCTGACCTCTGGCCGAATCCGGAAAAGTTCGATCCCTCGCGCTTCATCGACTCGCGACCGAGCCCGTACAGCTTCATTCCGTTTGGCGGCGGCACCCGCCGATGCCTGGGCGCGGCGTTCGCGACCTACCAGATGAAGATCGTTCTTGCCGAGGTGACCCGGCGCTTTGAAATTCTGCCGGTTGCAGGATACGAACCGCGGCCGACGCGCGTCAGTATCGCAATCGCGCCATCGGACGGGATGCCGGTCATCCTGAAAAGCCGCGGGTGATGCTGGGTTTGGAATCAGCGTAGGATTTCGACCAGCAGCACCCAGGCGTTTGAAACGCCAACCGTGATCGACAGGATAATTCCCAGAGCCAGCCAGTAGAGGCCGCCGAATGTAGTCATGCCGAGCGATATGCCGGCGATCAGGAATGGGAGCGTCGCCAATTGTGACAGAACTACTGACGGAATCGGGCGAGGATGCTCTGGCGAAAAGGAGCGGTACATCAGGAGCGTTTGCAGCACCCACAGCAGTAAGCCAATCGCCGCGAACTCGATGCCGAGCACCAATCCTGATTGACCCGGCAGAAGACCGCAGATCGACACAATCAACGCCGCGAACATCTGCAGGATCGATTCGGCGGCGCGATCTGCCAGCGGCGGGAACTCGAGGATTCGGCTCAAGTTAATCGAAACGGCGACGAAAATGAGTCCGGTCAACGTTGCGGCAACACCCGCGGCAACCGAAAGGAAGACCGTCCAGTTCACGATTTGGTAGGCGTACATACCGGTCCGCGTTCGTTATCGGATCGTTCGGCGCGCGGTCAACGGGAATTGATGTGGCATTTCCATGCTTTTTCTGCCGTCGGCGCGGGGTCTTGATCATCGGGCGGTTTTCCTCGACGATATTTCGTCAGAGCTCGGGGAGGCCTCGCTAGTGGAAAGGACGGGGGCGGATCACAAAATCATTTCTCGACGCAGCTTTCTTAAAACCAGTGCGCTGGCCGCGGCGCAACTCGCGATTCCTGCAGTTGCGATGGCCGGGATTCACGTCGCAACCCGCCGCCGGCTCCTCAGCTTCCACAACCTGCACACCCTCGAGAACCTTACGACGACTTACTGGGTCGATGGCGAATACGTCGCCGAAGAGCTCGCGCGCGTAAATTACATCCTGCGCGACTTCCGCGCCAATGAGATCAAGCCCATCGACCTGAAGCTCCTCGACCTCCTCGTCGCGCTCCGGCAGAAGCTCGGCACCTCGCAGCCCTTCCAAATCATCTCCGGCTATCGCTCGCCGAAGACCAACGCGATCCTGCATGCGAACAGCGAAGGCGTCGCGGTGCACAGCCTCCATATCGAAGGCCGCGCGATCGATATCTGCGTCGAGGGGCGCAGCCTCGATACGCTCCGTGCGGCGGCTCTTTCACTCGGGCGCGGCGGCGTCGGCTACTACCCCAAGACGGGATTCGTCCATGTCGATACGGGCCGCGTGCGATGGTGGGGCGGAGCGCCGCCTGCACGTCCGAAGCTCCTCCAAACCGAAAATCGTCATTTTGTTGCGACTGCGATAAGCCGCTCGGCGTTTTGATCGTACGGCGCGCCGTTCAGTCGTCCGTACAATTCGATGCGCGTGAATCCCGCCTGGTGCAAAAGGCTCTCGAGTTCGGCGCCTGAGTAGAGCCGCAGGATGACGTTCGATTCGTAACGCTCGGTGCCGCGGATCATCGTCCACCTGCTCTCGAGCCGCTTCCATCCGTCGAACAGACGCCGTTCTTCGAGCACGATCGTGTCGCCGTGCCGATCCCAACCACGAGGCTGATACCTAGCCGCGATGATTTCTTTGCCGGCAAGGTCGATCAGGAGCCGTCGGCTGGGCTTCAGCGACGTACAAAGGTTGCGCACCATCTTCAGATCGTCGGCAGGATCGTCGAAGTAGCCGAACGCGGTGAAGTAGTTGATCGCGGCGTCGAACGTATCCGGCCGCACGAAGTTCCGCATATCCGATTCGACGAACTCGATTGCGAGACCTTCCGCGTCGGCGGCGGCGCGCGCCTTGTCGAGATAGCGCCGCGTTCGATCGACGCCGGTCACCGTGAATCCGCGGCGCGCAAATTCCAGCGCGTGCCGCCCGGGACCGCATCCCAGGTCGAGAATCGCCGCCGGAGGGTGAACATCGAACAACGCTATGAAGCGATCGACCTCGGCACGCGCGGCCTCGAGTCGAGACGGCGTGAACATGTGGTCTTCGAACCGCGCCCAGAACTCATCGTTGTTGAACCATTCGGCCATCTTCGTGTCTCCCAAAAAAAGAAGAGAGCGGCCGAAGCCGCTCTCTTTGGTTGCGTTTGATGCGCGCTCGCGGCTAGAGCGTGCGCCTCAGGAAATCGAACATCTTTACGAGGCCGTCGCGACACGCAGACAGGTTGTCCATCTGGATGAAGCCGTGCGGCATGTCTTCGTAGATATGCACCTCGTGTCGGATGTCCACTTTCTTCAACGCCTCGGCCAGTTCGCGCGTGTCGCTGATAAGCGGATCGGCAGTGCCGCAGATAATGAAGGAAGGTGGCATCGCTCCCGGCTTCACCGCGAAGATCGGGCTGAAGCGCGGGTCGGTCAGCACGGCGGGATAAGCGCTGCCGGCATAGGCCTGGATCATGTCCATCATCATCTTGACCCCGGCGTCAGCCTTAACGCGCGCGGGAAAATCGTACACGCCGTAGATGAGGATTGCGGCCTTGGGCTTCGGGCCGTCGTACTTCTCGGCCGCAAGCGTCGTCACCGACGCCGCAGTGAGATTGCCGCCGGCGGAATCGCCGCCGACCGCGATACGATGCTGCTCGCCGCCGTAGCGCGCAGCGTTCTGACCCGCCCACTTGATAGCGAAGATGCAGTCCTCGAGGCCCGCGGGGAACGGATGCTCCGGCGCGAGGCGGTAATCGACATTGATTGTGAGGAAACCCGCGTCGGCGAACTGCATCCCGAGCTTGCGATGCGTGGCAGGGCTGCCTGCCACCCATCCGCCGCCGTGAAGATATACGACAACAGGATACGGCCCGGGACCTTTGGGTACCGCGATGTCGGCGTGCAGGCCCGGCCGCAGCTCGACTGCCTCGTGGAACGCGCCAATTTCAGGCGGGTTCTGATTCATCATCGGCGCGAAGGTCGCCATCATCTGGCGAAGGCCGTTCAGGTCCTGCGGGAGGGGAGCCTTGGCGAGCGCGTCGAGAAAGCTTTTTTCTTGTTCGGTCAGCATGGCGGCGGCCTCTGATTCGAGAGTATTGATGACGACTACAAGGGTCGGGCCGGTGGGTCAAACGGAGGAGCGCTGAAAGTGCGGCGGCGAAGCACGCGTCAATTGGAAGATGCGATCGCGGCCACGCGAGGCCGGCGCGAGAAGGCGCTCGCGTACTTCAATCTTGGGGTGTTTCACGACAACAACTCGCGCGAGCGCGAGGCGATTCCGAATTACGTGAAGGCACTTCGGCTCGGCCTGCCGCACGCCACGAGAGCTGAAGCGCTGGCATGGCTCGCGAGCAGTCTCTGCAAGACCGGCGCACCAGGCGCCGCGATGGTGCGGCTCAATCAGTCGGCAAGGATTGCAACGGATCCCGAGGTGTTGAAATTCCTTACCGGCCTCCGCCGCCGCATCGCAACTCGATTGCGGCGAACGTTCAGGGCAGCGAATTCTTCCAGTCGAGAGGCTTGATGTTCAGCGTCGCCAAATCGATGCCCTCGATACAGCGTACGTTCACCGACAAGCGGTTGGTGCGATTCGGCGAGACCATCGAGCGGATTACCGCGTTCCCGCACACTCGGCAGAAGTGATGATAGGTGCTGAGCTTGCGCCATACGTAGGTGCTCATCGCGGGTTGAGGCGTAAGCAGCTTCACCTGCGTCGATTCCACGTACCAGTGTAGGTAGCCCGCGCGCGAACAGATGGAACAGTTGCAGTCGGTGACCTCATTCAAATCGCCGGTGACTTCATATTTGATCCGCCCGCAATGACACGACACCGTGTAGGTCTTTTCAGTCATAGAAATTCCTCACCAGGATTGTTGGGCCACAATCCGACCGCCATAGTCATTTTCAAGGAACGGCTTGCTGACCGCGCCAATCGTCCAATCCTATCTCGTAGTGATTGCGTTCGAGGGCTGGCTCGTATCGGACAAAGCGAAAGCCGCATTTCTCCAGCACTCTCGCCGATGCGAGATTCTGGGGCATCGCGAAGGCGCCGATCGCCCGAAGCCTCAACTCGCCGAATCCGCACCGTAACGAGGCGCACACGATCTCGGTGGCGAAGCCCTGACCTTCGCAGGCTCGATGAATGAAGTAGGCAACCTCGGGACCCCATTCAGGCGCCAGCGGATCTATGCTGAGGCCGCCCCAACCGATGATGCGGTTGTCGGCGCGATGCACGATCGTCCACGGCGCGAAGCCATTCACTCCGCGCGTCCGGGCGTACCGGCGGAGCCAATTCTCGCAGTCCTCGCGCGAGGCTGCTGAGAATGTGAATCGCATGTGTTGCCGATCGCCCTGGATTTCGTAAATCGCATCGACGTCGGTGCCGGCGAACTCACGCAACCTCAACCGAGCGGTTTCAACGACCTTCACGAAACGCCAAATATAGGCTTGAGGAAATCCATCAGGACTTGATTGAATTCCTCGGGATGCTCGAGGCTCGGCAGATGCGCTGCGTTCTGCATCGTGACGTGGCGCGCGCCGGGAATTTCTTTCGCGATTCGATCGGCGAGGCGCACCAGTTCGGGTGTATCTGAATCGCCGATCAGCACCATCGTTGGGCACTTGATTTCGCTGAGCCGGCCGATGGCAGGCGGCTTTATCTCTTCCTCGGGATGTTGCAGACGGTCGAGCGTGAAGTTGTCGCGATGAAGCTCGAGCGCGCGGGCGCGATATGTCGGATCAACGTTGGCGGGATCGCGCTTCCCATCGATCCAAAGATGAGCGTCCATCTCTCTCGCGCGATCTACTTCGCCACGCTTTGCCAGTTTCATAAACTCGGTCCAGTAACGAATCGCGTCGTCGGTCCACTCGCTCCAGCCACTGACGCCCGAGCCGACCGGGATGAGCGCGCTGACTCGTTCGGGATGCTCGAGCGTGTAGTCGATCGCGGTCGCGCCGCCCATCGAGCATCCGACGAGCGCCGCTTTCTCAATGCCAAGATGCGCAAGCACGTTGTGCAGGTCGCGGCGCAGCGCGTAAGCGCCATCGGGCTTCTCGGACTTGCCGAAGCCGCGATGGTCGTAGCGGACGACGCGGAACTTGCGCGCGAAGGTCTCGAACTGGGTGTCCCACATCCTTCGGTCCGCGACGCCGGCGTGGAGGAACACGAGCGCGGGTCCGCCGCCCGCGGTCTCGAAGTAAATCTTGGCGCCCTCGGATGCGACGTATCCGGTGGTTATGCCGTCGGCTACAGCCATCGCTACTACTCAAGCTTCAGGCGCGGCGCTAATCAAGCTCATTTTCGAGGCCGCGGCGGTACTTCGGGCTCCAAACGAAGCCAGACTGTTGAGGGCTGCTGGCGAACCAATGCCTCCGGCCAAGCGATCGCGGGTTGAATCCCGTCGCGGAACATCTGCGGGTAGCCGAATCCCTCTCCCCGGTTGTAATAAATCCCCATGGTGTTGTCGTATGACTGCTGATATCAGTCGTCGACAAGACGCGTTCGGTGACGGTCTCGACTAATCGCAGTCTGAGTTTGAGAGTGTCCTGGACCGATCCAACCGGCAGTCCAAAAATCCAAAGTAAGGGACCGTACACACTGAGCATGTAGCTATACTCTGTGCCGCTCCATCCCGTGTCGATCAGCGCACCCCGAAGCATCAGTTGCGGACCCGGATCCTGGTCGCGATTGGTCACGTACACGTCACTGAACAGGTGAGCCTTCGTAGCGTAACGAATCGGTGGAAAATTAGCATCATCTGGTCACATTTCCAAAAAAGAAAGACGCGAGCGCGCAGTTGGTGCGCGATCGCGTCCGTCGAATTCTAAGCAACGCGGGCGGGCGCCCGCGAAAGTTACTGCTGGGCGCCGCTGCCGACCGCGGCCTTCACCAGTGTCTCCAGCTCGCCGCTCTCGTAGAGCTCGCGGATGATGTCGCATCCGCCGACGAACTTGCCGTTGATGAAGACCTGGGGAATCGTCGGCCAGTTGGTGTAGCGCTTGATTCCCTCGCGCAGGTCCTGATCCGCGAGCACGTCCGCGGTCTCGAAAGGTACGCCGAGGTTCTCGAACACCTGCACGGTCGCAGCCGAGAAACCGCACTGCGGAAAGTTCCGCGTGCCCTTCATGAAGATCATGATTTTGTTGTTGCGGACGGCTTGATCGATCTGCTGCGTCACATCGGCCATGATGGCTCTCTACCTCCGGTTTTCGTATTGCGCGGGTGTGAGCGTCTTGAGCGTGAGTGCATGAACCCGCACGCGCATCGCGTCGCCGAGCGCGCCGTACACGAGCTGATGGCGCTCGACGAGCGTCTTGCCCTCAAACGCGGGGCTCACCACCAGCGCTTCGAAATGATCGCCGCCGCCGGTGTAATCGCGCACTTCGACGCGCGAACCTGGCAGCGCCTGCCCGATCATCTCTTCGATTTCTTTCGGATCCATTCCGGCTATCTTAACGCCACGCCAAGACGCGAATCCATATCTTCAGATATCGACCCAGTGCCCGCTCTTTTCCGCGGGTGCTTCGGGCTCGGCGGGCGCGGCCTTCCTGCCCTTGAGCAAGGCCATCACGCTCGCGGTTATCTCGCCAGGTTTTCCCGCGCCGACGATTCGATCGACGATCTCGCCCTTGGGGTTGACGAAGTACGTGGTCGGGATCGCCTCGACGCCCAGCGCATCGACCAGCCCTTCGCTCGCCATCACGATCGGATAGGTCACCTTGAATTCCTCGAGGAACGGTCCGACCGCGTTCGTGCCTTCGCCCTGGATCGAGTCGCAAGAGACACCCACGACCACGAGGCCCTTGCTCTTGCGATACTTCTCGTAAAGCGACTCGAGCTCGGGAATCTGGCGGCGGCAAGGTCCGCACCACGTCGCCCAGAAGTCAACGACGATCGGATGCCCCAGGTATTGCTTGAGGCTGAGCTGTTTGCCGTTAAGGTCGGGCGCGCTGAAGTTAAAGGTCTGGCCCTCCGCGGCAAGGGCGGCATCATTCGAAGTTCGTGCTCCGTCGAAGCGGACGCCGACGCTGATCGCCACGAGCATCGCGGCGGCGGCGATCAGCGTGAGATTGCGATTGATTCTGTTCACTCGCGGTTTCTTGCCCCTTATTACACCTGTTCGATAACCGTCGCGATTCCCTGGCCGATACCGATACACATCGTGGCTACACCCAGCGGTACGCCGCGCCGGCGCATCTCGTGCGTCAGCGTAACGACCAGGCGCGCACCCGAGCATCCGAGCGGATGCCCTAGCGCGACCGCACCGCCGTTGGGGTTCAGAATCTCCTCGTTGATTTTGAGGTCGGTGTTGCAGGCGAGGACCTGCGCGGCGAATGCCTCGTTGATTTCGAAGAGGTTGATATCCGGGACCTTGAGGCCCGAGCGATCGAGTGCCTTGTGCGTCGAGGGGACCGGACCCCATCCCATGATTTCAGGCCGTACGCCAGCAACCGCAGTCGCCCGAACCTTCGCCATCGGCTTGATACCGAGCGACTTCGCGCGCTCCGCGCTCATCAGGATCAGTGCCGCAGCACCGTCGCTAATTTGCGAGGAATTGCCCGCCGTTACCTGCCCGTCGGGTTTGAACGACGGCGTGAGTGACGCGAGCTTTTCGAGCGAAGTTTCGGGGCGCGGTCCCTGGTCAACATCGACCGTGGTGCCGTCGGGCAGCTTCACGGGCACGATCTCTTCCTTGAAGCGCTCGCGGGCAGCGAACGCGCGCTGGTTCGACCGAAGCGCGAACGCATCGGACTGCTGGCGCGTGACGTTGTACATCGCCGCGAGGCGCTCCGCGGTGAGCCCCATGAAGAACATGTCGCGTGGGAAGAGTTCCATCAGCCGCGGATTCGGCGAGATACCAGCGCCCATCGGCACATGCGTCATGTGCTCGAGGCCGCCCGCGATCATCACCTCGCCGGCGCCTGTCATAATTTCCATCGCCGCGAAGTTCACGGCCTGCAGGCTCGAGCCGCATTGGCGATCGATCGTCGTGCCCGCGACCTCGACCGGCAGGCCTGAGAGGAGACCGATATTGCGGCCAATGTTGAGGCCTTGCTCGCCGGATTGATTGGCGCAGCCGAGGACGACGTCCTCGATCTCCTTTGGATCAACCTTGGGATTTTTCTCGAGCAGGCGGCGGATGCAGAGCACTGCCAGTTCGTCGCCGCGGATATCCTTGTAGTAGCCCTTGTCCTTGCCGGCCTTGCCGATCGGAGTCCGGACTCCATCGACGATTACGACTTCTCGCACTGTTTCCTCCGGCGCGGCGCCTCGCGATCGCGTTGGCCGCATACTTGATCGTTATATGATACTCCGCTGCCGGAGTTCGGAAAGTCGCTTTGAATCGTAGCCAAGAAGGCTGGTGAGCACTTCGTCGGTGTCCTCGCCGAGTGCGGGCGCACGCGTATCCGGTGTAGCGACTGAACCGGTAAGCTTGAGCGGCGAGCCAGGAACGATTAGGCCATCATAACCGGGAACGTCAGCGTGCAGAATCATGTTGCGCTCAAGAAGATGCGGATTCTGCGTGACTTCCTCGACATTGTTAATTGGTGCACAAGGTACCGCCGCCGCGTTCAGCCGCTCGAGCCAGTAGGCGCGCGGTTTCTCGGCGAAGTGTCGCACGAGGATGGTCTCCAGCGCGGGATGATTCGCGGTGCGATCGGTATTGAGCTTGAAGCGCGCGTCGTCCTTCAACTCCGGCCGGCCGATCGCATCGCAGAAACGCAGCCAGAGCGCTTCGTTGCCCGCGCCTGCTACGAAGTATCCGTCCGTGGCCTTGAACTGCTGGAACGGCGTGATCGACGGATGGCGCGTGCCGAGCGGCGCGGGGATTTTGCCGGTTACTGAAAAACGCGCGAGTGCATCCTCGAGCATCGCCACCTGGCAGTCGAGCATCGCGATATCGACATGCTGCGCGACGCCGTCACGTTCGCGGACACGAAGTGCGGCCAGGATTCCGGAGACAGCGTAGAGAGCGGCGGAGAGGTCGCCGATCGAGACTCCGCATCTAAGCGGCGCGCCTCCTGCCTCACCCGTGATGCTCATCGTGCCGCCTAGAGCCTGCGCGACGATGTCGTAGGCCGGGTCGGCCGACATCGGGCCGGTCTGCCCGAATCCCGAGATAGAGCAGAGCACGATTTTCGGGTTGGCGCGCTTCAGTTCCTCGAAACCGACGCCAAATCGGCTCATCGTGGTCGGCGAGAAATTCTCAACTACTACATCAGATTTCGCGACGAGCGCGAGAAAAATCGCGGCGCCGTCTTTGGTTCGGAGATCGATCGTGACGCTCTTCTTGCCGCGGTTGACGCTGTAGAAGTAGCCCGAGTCGCCGGTCGGCAGGGAAGGCGCGTAGCCGCGCGAATCGTCACCGCGCCCTGGCACTTCGATCTTGATTACCTCCGCGCCGAGGTCGGCGAGGTTCATCGTGCAAAAGGGCCCGGCCAGCACACGCGTCAGATCGAGCACGCGAACCCCGGCGAGCGGTTTCTTTTCGAGCATCTATGCTATCCCTTTCCTGAACTGGCGCGCCCGCGCTCGCGAAAAGCTAAAGTTGGGCTTTAAGAAATGCGAGGAGCGGTTCCGGCGGTTGTCAGGATACTAGCGAACTGGATGAAACAAACAAATTCAACCCGAATCGCCGATTCAATCTGTGTGCGCCGCGCGCGAGCCGCCGACTTGCCGGCGCTGATCGGCCTCTACAAGGAACTGCATCTCGACGACTATTCGTATCGATCGCCGTCGCTCGCCGACATGCGCAAGGCATTCGCCGCTATCGCCCACAGCCGCGACCATCAGCTCCTCGTCGCCGAGCGCGGCGGCAACGTGATCGGCGCGCTGCATCTGATGATCTTTCACCATCTCGGTCACGGCCTGCGCCCCGTCGGCGTCGTCGAGAATGTGGTCGTCGCCGCGGCGCATCGCTCGCGCGGCGTCGGCGAGCTGATGATGGCGGCGGCGGACAAGATTGCGCGGCGCAACCGATGCTACAAGATGTCACTCACGACCAACCTGAAGCGCGCCCGCGCGCATCGCTTCTACGAGCGCCTCGGATGGCGCCGCACGCACTTCGGCTATTCGCTTGAGCTGGTGCGCTAGCGCCGGCGCATGCGCTGCTGCTGTTGGGCGCGCATGGCCTCAGCCGGAGTCATAATAAGGCGTGGCTCCTCCGCGGCGCGCTCCTGCTCCTCGGCGAAGAGGGCGCCGAGCTGGGTTCGAATCCATGCCTGGAAGAAGGTCGAGCGTTTCACGTCGCCGCCGTCGCGGAGCGTCGCGGCTGCGGCGGCCGTCCATCTTGCCTGCTGTCGCCGTCCGGTGCGGAGCATGTAGTACGCGAGATCCTCGAGCGTGCGCCGAATCCGCGCGCCGCTCTCGCCGCCCAGGATCGTTGTCAGCGCGCGCTCGAGTATCTCATTGACGCGCTCGCGTTTTTGAATCGCGCTCACGACGATCACGCTCTCCTCGGAGCGGTTGATCTCATCGACGTATGGCTTGATGACCGCCTCGGGCAGGCGCCATTCGATGAACTCCCGTTCCTTGATCAGGTCGGGCGATGGCTCCTGGAGCTTCTCGGCGGCGAACTCATCATAAATCGGATGCTTGAATTCGGTGGGAGGCGAAGCGCCGGTTATTTCCGCGCGCAGCGCGAGAAAGTTTCCGACCTTGCCGCGCCGCGCGTCGGGCGTGCGCCGATATGCGTCGCACAGGATGAAATCCGCAAGGCGCGGGTCGGCGTCGATCATCTTGATGCCGGCGTTCTGCTCGAGCTGCTCCAGCTCCGACCTGAACTCGCGGCGCGTGAGTTCTGCGGTCTCCGCGGCGAGCAGGCCTTCGTCGCGCGATTCGAGGGCAAAGAGCCGCTTGATTCGTCCGCCCATCTGCGTGTGACTCAGCCACACGATACGAACGCCTTCGCGATCAGCCGGCGAGAGCATCGCGGTGAGCCCGGCGGCGCGCGCCGGTTCGCGCGCATTTTCCTCGGCCTTCGCCGGCGGCTCGATTCCCCGCTGATGCAACCGGAAGAGTGCGCGCCTGACTTCGCGCCGAAGCGCGCCGGTCGCGCCGGCTTCCATCGTCGCGAGCATCGCGGCCGCGTCGCCGTGCGCGATTGCTCCCAGAGCGCGCGCGATCGCTGCGTCATCGATACCCGCCTGTCCGCGCAGCTCGCCGAGCTTGCGCGCGGCATCTTCGGGTGCGGCGCTCGGATCGAATCCACGCGCGACGAGCGTAGAATCTGGTGCTTCGGTTTCCTTCGGATGCGCCACTGCCTTATCGTTCTTTGACTTTTGCTCGCCCGGAATTCGTGGCAGCCTAGGCGGCTCTGGTACAAGGATCAAGCATCGCACGCCGCTAGCATCGAAACCACGCAGGTGAAACCCGGAACAATGTCGTTGCAGAACCTCGAGGCGAAGTTCAGGCTCGATGATCTCGCGCTGGCCGAGGGGCAGGCGCGGAAAATCGGCTACGAGCGGCGCGCGGTTCTCAACCAGCGCGACACTTTTTTTGTTGTGCCGAACGGCAAGCTGAAGCTCCGCGAGGAGAATGATCCCGCGAAACTGATCTTCTACGCGCGCGAGGAGAGCGGGCCGCTAGCGCTGAGTTCCTACGATCTTGTTGCCGTCGCCGAGCCGGAAACTACTCGCGCGATGCTATCCGCCGCCCTCGGCGTGCTCGCCGTGGTCACCAAGCAGCGCATCCTGATGACGCGCGACAACATCCGGCTGCATCTCGACCGTGTCGAAGGTCTCGGCAGTTTCGGCGAGATCGAGGCGGTGATCGCACCCGGTGACGATCCCGAGAGGAGCCGCGGCGCCGTCGAGGAGCTGCTCACGACGCTCGAGGTCAATCCGCGCGGCCTCATCGACGTTTCTTACTTTGAACTGCTGCCAGCGCGTGAGTCGTAAACCTGAGCACCGAGGAGTCCAGGATGGACAATGCATTCCAAACCGTTCTCGCCGAATATCATCAACGGGCGGCCGCCGAAGCGAAACTCCGCGACGGCATCTCGCGCGAGGATCATCTGAAGCAACGCGACAACTTTCTGCTCCAGATCGGCGAAGGACCCGCGACGATTCTTAACACTCTGGCGAAGGAAATGCGCGCGAAGGTCATCGTCGAGGTCGGCACTTCATATGGTTACTCGACGCTCTGGTTCGCGGAGGCTGCGCGCGCGACGGGCGGCAAGGTAATCACGCTCGACCATCACGCCTACAAGCAGGAGTACGCGCGCGCGGCGCTCGAGCGCGCGGGCCTTGCCAAGTACGTCGAGTTCAAGGCTGGAGATGCGCGCGAATCGCTCGAGGCACTCGACGGGCCGTTCGACTTCGTGCTGCTCGATCTATGGAAGGATCTCTATATTACTTGCTTCAACTTGATCTATCCGAAGCTCGCGCCGGGCGCACTGATCGCGGCGGACAACATGACCTCGCCCGCATTCTTTCACAAGGATGCCGAGGAATATCGCAAGAAGGTCCGCGCCGAGATTGATATCCAATCGATCCTGCTGCCCATCGGGAGTGGAATCGAACTCAGCCGCTACACGCGCGGCGTCGAATTCGTCTAGCGGCTACTCGCCGAAGTAATCGTAGAAGAGCCGGCGGCCTGCGGCGAGCACGGCCGCCGATCCAGGAGCATTCGCGCCGCCCGCATCGAGCGCGTCGGCCAGAGCCGTCATATTACGCTGCATCTCGGCGTGCCGCTCGTCGCCCGCGTATCCGACCGGATCGCCGTCGCTCAGGAAGCTCGCGAGCGAGCCGAAACCGCGCGCGGCGTTTCGAAATAGATGCGCGTCATCGGGCCGCGTGGCCTCTAGCGAGTATGCGTACACCAGACACGCGATCTCCATCCGGCCGGCATGAAAGCGCTGCTCGTCCATCGTGCGGCGATGGGCCTCGAGCGCCGACGATGAAAGCAATTTCACCAGTTTTTCCGGCGGCGGCATCTTGTTGTTGATTGCGTGAGCGGCAAGCCATCGCGCGTTCTCAGCGAGGATTTTCGAAGCCAACTGCGCGATCGTCGCCGGGTCACCCGGACGCGCCAGCGCGACGACGGCGCTGTCAGTTGTGCCGCCGTACACATGCATCAGGCCCATCTCGTCCATCTGCTTTAGCACCGGATCGCCGGGTGCCAGCGGAACGACATAAATCCAGGTCGCGGCGGAAAGATCATCGGCGGGATCGTGCTTTGGCTGCACCTCGACCCAGTGCCCGCGATAAAGAACGACCGGAGTGAAGACTGCGATCGAGGGACCGAAGGACGTTTGATAGACGGAAAGTTTGCTGGCGCCGAGATGGTTGCGCTTGAGCACTTCGGCGAGCCCGCGCGCCTGATCCCAATCGAGTGAGCGCGGAAAATGAAGACCTGCATCCCACGCTACTTCGGCGAGCAGGTTTGGAATACCGAGCGGAAAGATCGTCGCAAATGCGACCATGAACGCCGCGAATGCGGAACGGATTCGCGGCGTCGCGATCCGCGCCATCATTTCTGCGAGAAAGAGTCCGCCAATCACCGATCCCGCGAGAGTCGATTGCGCCGCGAAGCGATTCGGATCCTGGATGAGCCACGCGAGGGGCGCCGCCGCCCACGCAATTAGAAAGTGATGCTCGCGCGGGCGGCGGAAGAGCCATGCGGCGCCGGCGATCGCGAGGATGTCGATCAGCGGATCGAGATGCAGCGCCTCGTGCCCGTGCTGCCCGCGATACCACGCGAGATTCAGGAGAAAATGGACCCAGTAGGGCGAGGTCAGGATCGTAGTCGCGATGCCGACGATCGCGAGCGCACGCCATCGGCGCTGGAGCAGCGCGGCGATCGCGATTCCAACCGGCACCGTGAGAAACCCTCCCAGATGCGTGTAGCAGGCGAGCGAGGTGAGAATCGTCGCCGCAATGAGCTGATCGGCGAGGAAAAAATGAATCGCCCACGGAATCGTGATGAAAAGCCAGCCCGAAGGGATGCCGACATAAAATGATCCCGAAGCGTAGGCGCTGCCTGCCAGTAGTGCCACCGCGAACATCGCGGCGACGTCGTCGCCGAGGCGGCGCGCGAAGTACCACGCGGTGAGAATCGCCGCGCTCCACTGCGTCACCGCCAGGAGCGAGTTGGCCAGGATAAAAGCGTCGGCGGTGCCGCCGAGGATTCTGCCGATAATCGCAATCGCGATGTGCAGCCCCGGTCCCTGCAGGTTGGGCCGGCCGCCGGGACCGAAGTTGATATGGTCCCACCACGCGCTGCCGTGCTCCGCGTACCACCGCGCGAGCGAGATGTGATAGCCCGAGTCGATACTCACTCGGTAGTCGCTAATCGAGTAGAGCAGCAGCACCAGGTTGACGCCCAAGATCGTCAAGGTGACGATTCGTGCCGTCTGCGAGCGATCGATGGACGAGCCGGCGCGCATTTGCCCGCTCGCGCGCTGTCAGGCGCGCGCGTGCCTGGCGGCACGCTCCGCGGGCTCAGGAATCAGAGCGTGCGAGACAAAATCGACCACGGTCGTGAGCGCCTCAGCGTCGGTGATTTTGCACGTCACGTCGGCGAAGCGAACGCGCGCGAACCAGTTGATCGTTTCGATTATGAGCCGCGCGGTCGAGGGAGGGTCGGGCACCGCGCGGAACTGGCCGGCGCGCACCCGCTGAGTCAGGTACTTCGACAACCGCTCGATGAGCGCGTTTCGAAGGTTGTAGAAGAGGTGCGCGAGCTCGGGCAAATCGGCAACCGACGATTCGATGAGCGTAATCAAGTGCCGGATGCGGTAGATCGACTCGTACAGTTCGCGCGTGACGCCTTCGAGTTCCGCATGCGCGTCGGCGGCGCGGGCGCGGCGCAGGGCCGCGGTCAGTACGGGCAATTGCTCGGCGAGATCGGTCAGCTCGGCGAAACGTTTGAGGGCGGCGTCTTCGCCGCGAAAACGAATCGGAAGCGCGGCCGGTTCCTCGAAGGCATCGTCAACGAGGCCGCTCTCGAGCGCGTAGAAGAAGAGCGCCTCCTTGCTTTCGACGTAGTTGTAGAGCGACCCCGGCGATACACCCATCTCGCTTGCGATGTCGGCCATCTGCGTGCGGCGGTAGCCCTTGCGGCAGAAGACGGCGACAGCAGCATCGACGAGTTTGCTGATTCGGTCGGCGGGTCGGGTGCGAGCCATGGTCATGCCTACAATTAAATGAACCGTTCAGTCAAGTTTTTTTACCAGATCAATTTCGCGATCTCGCTCACGACATAGAAGAGGGTGATCGCCGCGAACGCTGCGCCCGGCAGTTCACTGATACGAAGGGCGAGCTCGGCGCAATGGGCCGATTCCCGGCTCTGCTGGGCCTGATATCCACTGAGTGAGGTGAGTTTTCCAAAAGCTGCCATTTTCTTTTCTCCCTTGTGCGGCCGCCCGGGTGGGCGGCATCGCCTATTCATTATGGTCTAAATATAATTGAATGATTCATTCAGTCAAGAGGGCAAGCAAAAGATTTTTGACGGCGCCGCCGGATTTTCGATGGCGGAAGAACCCTAAGCGCCCGTCGTTATTGAAAAAACCCAAAATGAGCGGTCGTCAGATTGGGGTGCTGAAAATCTGCTCGGCGCCTGTGCCGGCGAGGATCGAATCGACGAATCTGCGATCGCTATGGCTGAGCGCCGCGTACGACTCACACAGCCATCCGAGGCACTTGCCCTGGTATGGGAACGGCCGCTGCACCCATGGGCGTCCGTCGATCTCGCATTCGACTTTGTCGGCTTTCGCCTTGAGCGCTCGCGCATTCGCGATCAGAAATGGCGCGTAGACGCGGCCCATCTCGACAAAGAACGCGCGCAGCGTATGGCCGATCGCGCCGCGCTCGATCCATGCCGCATCGTCAACCTCGATGGAGCTTAAGTCCTCGAGATGGGAGACCCACGACACGACCCGCGGCGTTTCGGCGGCCGCAATCGCGGCCGGCGTCGGATCGAAGTGAACGAGCTGAGTGAGTTGCCCGAACAATCCGAAGTCGCCGACTCCCGGCCGCGCACCCATCAGGAAGCGATTGCCGGCGGCGAGGTGATCGTCGACGAGCTTCAGCAGCCGCCGGTAACTGTCCTCGATTACCGGCTTGGTGACTTCGTTAGAGCCGACCACGCCGAGGCGGCTGATTTGCCGCTCCGCGATGAACTTCGAAGCCTTGGCGAGAGTATCCGGCGGGAGATTGTAGTCGCGATCGAGCGGGAGCACGTGCGACGCTTTGCGGATATCGGCGGCGTAATTCCAGCGGTAATGGAACATCGGTTTGGTCAGCCACTCGTCGCCGTAGTCCTCGAGCAATTCCTGCAGGAAGGCGAGCGCCGGATCGCGCGGCACGGTCGAGCGCTCGGCGAACATGCGCTCGAGCCGCTTGATCTCGAAGGTCGAGTCGATCATCGCCTCGTCGGGCTTGCTGTCTTCGCCTGGGAACACGAGCACCGGGATCAGCGCCACAGGCACCACGGGGATACCCACGTCTTCCTTCGAGCCGCGCAAGATCCAGGTGAACGGGATGCGCCGAAAACGCAGCACGGCGCGCATCTTGCGCGAGTACGGTGAACCGTAGCCTCCGACCAGCTTGAGCGGCTTCATCGCGATCGCTCCTACGCGGGCGCCTCGACAGTAAACAACGGGTCACGTGGATTTGGCAGATTGTCGTACATGTCGGCGATCAGGCCGGACTTGATTTTCTGCCGCGCCGGATCGTTCCAGAGGTTCTGCCACTGCATCGGATCGTCGTTCAGATTGTAAAGCTCGCCCTCGGT
>JASHQJ010000463.1 GCA_030037595.1 Candidatus Binataceae bacterium | reverse complement strand
ACGTGCCAATCGGCGGCGAGATTCGTTCATCGGGCGGCCCGCTGACAGACATCACGGATGCGCTCGGCGTGCCGTTCGATTTCAGAAACCGCGGCCGGCTGCAACGCGCGATCGATGTCCCATATTCGAAACTGATTTCGAATCACGCCGAGCTGGTGCGGGCGGTGCGGCAATCCGAGTTCGCCGAACTTGCCGATTCCCTGATGGATTGACCGGCCTAAGCGCGAAAATCTGCGAGCTCTTTTTGGAATTCGGCGAGATTGGAACCCACGTAGCTATAGCCTGTTCAAAACTGCTCATTGTTGCAATACGCAGGCATTGTGAGCATCGACCTCGATATGCCAGCTACGTTTTTCAGTGCGATGTCACGATGGTAGATTTTTTCGGGTCGGGGGGTTTGCCATGACCAGGCCGACGGCTCAAAGCGGAGACGACAATGAGAATTTCAGTTCTGGCAGTGATCGCGGCAGCAGGCCTTTACGCGTCCTTTGCCTTCGCTCAGAACTACGGACCGCCGCCCCAATACAACGGCCAGTACAATGGCGGGTACTACAACGGCTCACCCTACCCACCGCCTCCGCAGTACGGCCCGCCGCCCCAATATGGTCCGCCGCCGCAGTATCCTTACGGTGCACCACCCTATGGCGCCCCGCAGTACTATGGAGGGTCGCAAGAAGGAAACACCGCTGCTGCGATCGCGGGCGCCGCGAGTGCGCTGGCTGGATCGATGGGCCAGCCCGGAGGGGCGGGCAATGTCGCGGGCCAGGCCGCTGAGATACTCAACGGTATCGCCGGTGGAGCGAACCAATATCCGCCGGCCTATGGAAATCCTTATCCGTACGGGCAGCCAGCGCCCTACGCGGCGCCTCCCGGACCGGGACCCGCACCTTACTACGGCAACTGATCATTGGTTCCGGGCACGTAGAGCAGCGAGCGCGTGATCGTCAGTGCGTCAGCCTCGTCCATCTCTTCGACCCGGCCGTAGAAGAGGCGAACGCCTTGGCATCGCTCGGTCTCGGTCGGATCATATTTCTTGTCGGTGAGGTCCAGGAAAGCTAACTGCGCGGGCGGTGACATGCCATCGAGCATGACGCGCAGCGCCATCCGCAGGTCTTCGGCCGAGGGTGGAGGGCGAACCGGCTGACCGTCGAGCACGGCCATCGCAGCCGCCACGAACATCTCGGCCCATCGCCGCTGCAGCTCATAGGGCAGTTTCTCGATTGCGGCTACCAACCACTCGCCCTCGCGGCTGTTCCATAGCCGCTCACATGTGTTGATGTCGCCCTTTCGCGCGAGTGCGCCTCTCAGATGCGACATTCCACGTATCGCGGGGTCGCTAAGGCGCTGAAATCCATTGCGCGAGGCGAGCTGCACGACTCTCGCAACGTCGAGCTGCTCAGGCGGTGCTGTATTCGCGACGGGCTTGAGATGCCCCCTCCACGTCGCATCGAGCGCGGCGCAGTTGCTCCTGATCGTGACCGCGAAGACGGTTTGATCCGGCTGAGCCGGCGAAACGGCTTTGCCCGCAGCTCTGCAAATACCGGGGATTACGAGGAATAATGCGGCGAGCAGTAAACGCTTGCGTGTGATTCGCATCGTGGTCTGCAAGTCGATCGGCCAGCAATTTCGCCGCGCTGAATATAGTCGCTTGGCGCGCCGAATCGGAGAGGCGAGCAGTGCAGCGTTCGATGGGTGATTGAGCCTATCCGAGCGGCGGACTAATGATGGGCCATAAGAACCGACCTCTGCAGGAGACCAATATGGCGGCGCGAACTGGCAAGCAGTTTCTAAGCGGGCTCAAGAAGCCGCGCGATATCTGGGTCAACGGTGAGCGCGTCAACGACGTGACTTCGCATCCTGCCCTGGCGGGAGGCGCCGCGACCATGGCTGCGGTTTTCGACCTCCAGCACGAGGCCGCCGCGGAATGCCTGATGCCTGATCCCGAGACCAGCGAGCCTATCAACGTGAGTCATATGATTCCGCGCTCGCGCGAGGACCTGGCGCGGCGTCATCTCGGGCTTCAGCGCGTGGCAGAATTCACCGTCGGCCTGATGGGCCGTACGCCTGACTACATGAATGTGACTTACGCCGGATTTGCGGGCCGGGCCGACGAATGGGCGGTGAACGGCAACGATCGCGGCGCCGCGAACCTGGTCGCGTTCCAGAAGACGCTCAGGCGGAACGATCTTTCGCTTACGCACACAATCGTTCATCCCACGATCGACAAATCGCAGGGCGACGTGCCGCATGCAGGCAACGAAGTCGCGCTGCACAAGGTCGCCGACACCGATCACGGCATCGTCGTGCGCGGCGCGCGAATCCTCGCGACGCTGGCGCCATTCGCCGACGAGATCGCAGTGTACCCGGCAATCCCGCTCCCTGAGGGAGCAGACGCGTACGCGCTCTCGTTCTCGATCCCCATGGATACCCCAGGGCTTAAGTTCCTCTGCCGCGACAGTTGCTCGACGCAAGCGAGTCTGTTCGACCGTCCGCTTTCGAGCCGCTTCGACGAGCAGGATGCGTTCGTAATCCTCGACGATGTTGAGGTGCCGCGCGACCGCCTTTTCATCAACGCCAATCGTGAAGCGTACAATACCGTGATGACGACCGGCTGGTACCCGAACATCATGCAGCAGACGATGATCCGCGCGCAGACCAAGCTCGAGTTCGCATACGGACTCGGCGTGCGGATGGCCGAGAT
Organism: Candidatus Binataceae bacterium; assembly: GCA_030037595.1. Taxonomy (GTDB): domain Bacteria; phylum Desulfobacterota; class Binatia; order Binatales; family Binataceae; genus JASHPB01. Next base: position 4,506 of record JASHQJ010000463.1, on the reverse strand, counting down.
CATCAACGATGTATCGCCGGCGACCTCGCAACTGCTGGGCGAAATCTGGACGTATGCAGAATTCACGCGCGCCGCAATTCATAGCGCAGAGACCGACGCGTTCGTTTATGGCCACGGCGTTTGCTTCCCGAACGGCGGGCCGCTCGCCGCGCTGCGTGCCGCGCTGCCGACCTGGTTCCCGCGGGTCGCCGAGATCCTCACGCTCATCGGCTCGCACAATCTGCTCGCGACACCGAGCCAATCGCAGCTGGCCGATCCTAAGCTGCGCCCGCTCATCGACAAGTACCTCGCCGGAGCAAAGGGAATCTCTTCCGAGGAACGCGCGCGCGTGTTTCGCCTCGCCTGGGACTTCGTCGGCTCGGCGCTGGCAGGCCGCAACGAACTCTACGAGCGGTTCTATCTCGCCTCCGGCGCGCGCAATTATCAGATCGCCAACGTGCTCGCGCCAAAAGAACGCGGTCGCCGCTTGGTCGACCAAATTCTGGGTGTCGCCACAAAGGACGCTCCCAAGGCGGATGCGACGCGGCGCGTTGTCAACTTGCCAAGCCGTGGAATAGAGAAGTGACCGCGTCTCGTGATACGCATCTAGTAGTGCGGACGAATCAGAAAATCATAAGCGCGTGACGCTCAGGAGGCCGCAAATGGTCCAGGTTACAGAACTCGGCTACATGGGAATCGGAGTGAAAGACCTCGACGCGTGGAAGCACTTCGCTACCGAGATCGCGGGCATGGAATTGCGCGACGAGGGCGAGGGCGATCGCGCGTACCTGCGGATGGACTACTGGCACCACCGCGTCGTCATGCACCAGAACGGCAGCGACGACCTCGAGTATCTTGGCTTCCGCGTCGCGGGCGCTGAGGAACTCGAGGACATGCAGCATCAGCTCCGCGAGGCTGGAATCAAGATTCGCGTCGGCTCTGAGAGCGAGGCCGAGGAGCGCCGCGTGCTTGCGCTAATCAAGCTCGAAGATCCTGATGGCACGCCGATAGAGATTTTCCACGGCCCCGAGGTGCAGGCGTCACGCCCGTTTCATCCCGGCCGCCCGATGCATGGCCGGTTCAAGACTGGCACGGGAGGACTCGGGCACTGCATCATCCGACAGAAGGATTCCGCGGCGGCGTACAGGTTCTTCCGCACGCTCGGGATGCGCGGCGGCGTCGAATACAAATTCCGCTTCGGCAAGCATAGCGCGCAGCCGATCTTCATGCACTGCAACGATCGCGATCACACGGTTGCGTTCGGCATCGCCGGTCCGGAGCGGCGCATCAATCACCTGATGATCGAAGTTGACAACCTCGACGACGTGGGCCTCACGTATGATCTCGTGCGCAAGAACAAGATTCCCGTGAACATCCTGCCCGGCCGGCATTCCAACGATCAGATGTACTCGTTCTACTTTCGCAATCCTTCCGGCTGGATGTGGGAGTATGGTTGGGGCGCGCGCGCTTCGACGCATCAATCGGAGTACTACCTTGAAGACACGTTCGGGCATCAGCCGGAGTCCGGTGGTTTCAACATAAACTTGAAGGAATAGTCTCGAATCATGCGGCGGTTCCTGCCCGGCGAGATGCTCGCGCGACCCGATCACTTGATCATGATGAGCGTCGGCAAGATGCGCGCGATTCGCGCCGAGCAGGAGCTGACCGGTACGATCGTGCCGCTCGACGAGGAACATCTGCGCGCCCGCCTGCACAACATCTACACGGGAGAGCTGCAGGCGATGGAAGCGGCTGGGCGCACGCTGTTCGATTTTCCGGACGCGCCATGGGAGTTCCAGCTCGACATGGCGCGCCAGGTTTGGGACGAATCGCGTCACACCGAAATCTTCGAGCGCCTGCTCGCGTACCTTGGCGCGGCGCCCGGCGACTACGTCGAGACCGATCTGCTCTGGCGCTGCACGCTAACCGACGATCCAGCGGAGCGCGTCGCCGGAATCAATCGCGGGCTCGAAGGGCTCGCGTGCGATACGTTCGAGCAGCTGATCCGTATCGCGCAGCACAACGGCGATGTGATCGTCGAGCGCGCCGTCGATTACGTGCTGGCGGACGAGATCACGCACGTGAGGATGGGCTCGCGCTGGATGCGCCAGCTTACGGCGGGCGACACAGAGCGCCTCAAACGTGCGCAGGCGTTCCAGGACGGCGTCGATGAGGAGCTGAATTTCCGCGGCCGGCGCCGCGCGCGTGAGGACCTCGTCCACGACGATGGCCGCTTGCTCGCGATCGCGCGCGAATCGCGGCTGCTCGCGGGTTTCACGGAGGAAGAAATCCGCCGTCTTGCCGAATCCGCGCGTCGCAGCGCCGCCTACTGATCACCCATCGCTCCAGCCCCGCAACCAGTACTATGGAATCGCTGGTGAGCGGCTGCTAGCGTCTTGTCTCTTTCCAATTCTCCACCGGTCTGGACGCACGCGGAAGAGAGAACTCGTACTGTGATCCCGATTCGCTACAACTTGCGGAGCCTGATGATGCGGCGCGCGACCTCGGCGATGACCGGCTTTGTGATCGCATTGGTCGTGATGATTCTGTTCATCCTGTCCGGCTTCATCGCTGGACTTCGCCAGACCGTGATGCGCAGCGCGGCGCGCGACAACTTTATCGTGCTCAGCCGCGGCACCACCAGCGAACCCGATAGTTTCATAAGCCGCGACCAATACGAAATCATCAAAAGCCGCCCGCAGATCGCGACCGATGCCTCCGGCCAGGCGCTCATCTCGCCGGAGACCATCACCGGCTTCAATCCCAACCCTGACGAGGGCGTTGGCAGCATGTTCACTCAGCTTCGCGGCATCTATCCGGTCGCCCACCAGGTGCATCGCGACATGAAGCTCGTTCAGGGGCGATGGCCTGCGCATGGCGCGGCCGAGATGGCGGTCGGGCGCAAGCTCCTTGCGCGCTATCCGAATCTCGCGGTGGGAAATGACTTCCGATTCGGCAAGCGAACCTGGAAAATCGTCGGCGCCTTTTCGGATGCCGACAGTGCGCGCGAGTCCGAAGTGCTTGTCGATCTCGACGTGCTCGGACAGGAGGTTCATTTCGGCAACGGCTTCGAGGCGCTCCACGTGGTGCTGCGGCCCGGGATGGAGGACGCCTTTCGGGATTCGCTCAGTACCGACTCGCGTCTCAAGCTCGATGCGATGAGCGAACATGACTTCTACGCGCGGCAGACCAACTTCGTTGATCAGTTACGCGCGCTGGGCATGGTCGTCGCGCTGATCCTCGCGATCGGCGCGATCTTCGGCGCGATGAACACGATGTACACTGCCGTCGCGCGCCGCACGAGCGAGATTGGCGTGCTGCGAGCGCTCGGGTTCAACCGCCTCAACGTACTGACGTCATTCGTGGGCGAAAGCGTGCTGCTCGCGATCGGGGGCGGCGTCGCGGGCGAGATCCTTGGTATCGTAGTCGCGGCGGCGACCGGGCTCAGCAGCAACCTGTTGAACGTCGGTTCTTACCTCTTCCGCTTCCAGCTCACGCCATCAGCTTTTCTCTCAGGAATGATTGCGGCGGTGATTATCGGAGCACTTGGCGGATTGCTGCCGGCGTGGCGTGCGTCGCGGATCGGCGTGATCGATTCGCTCCGGGCGGTCTAAAGCCGGTGATCGTATGAAGCTGTTCAAGCTCATCGAACGTAACATGCGGCGCAACTTGAGGCGCACCGTACTTACGACACTGACGCTCGCGCTCGCGACCTTCATCTACACGATCCTGATCTGTGTGCCGGCCTCGATGGACAAAATCGTGAGCGATGCGTCCGGCACGCTTCGCCTCGTGGTGCTCAATCGTACCGCGCCCTGGGAAGATCTGCCCGCGCGATACTGCGACGAGATCCGCGAGATGCCAGGTGCGGCCGCGTGCGTCGGATTCACTGGATGGTTCGCGACCTGGCGAAATCCGAGCGAACCGGTGTTTGCGATCGCTGGCGGCCCCGAGATGCCGCAGGTTTTCCCAGACTATCAAATTACCCGCGACCAGCAGGCGACGATGGCACGGGAGCGGCGCGCCGCGGTGGTCGGCCGTGTCCTGATGAAGAAGTACGGATGGCAACTGGGTCAGCAGATCACGCTGCGCGCGACCAGCGGCGATCACATGGAGCTGCCCTTTGTCATCACCGGGATGATGGAAGCCAAGCGCTATCCGAACCTCTTTCTCTTTCGTCGCGACTACCTGATGGAAGCGCGCAAGGCCCACGGGCTGGGCGATGACGATATCGCGTGGGAGCTGTTCGTGCGTGCAGATAGCGCCGACACGCTCGCGCCGCTGGCCAAGGAAATCGACAGTCACTTCCGCAACTCGGACTACGAGACGCGGTCGATCACCGAGAGCGACGCACTCGCGTCGGGACTGTCGGCGCTCGGCAACGTGCGCGCGATAATCTTCGCCTTGATCTCGGTGGTCCTGCTGACCGTGCTTCTGATTGCCGCCAACTCAACCGCGATGATGGTGCGCGACCGTATCAGCGAGGTTGCGATCATGCGCGCCCTCGGTTTTTCACGCTTGCAGATT
>JASHQJ010000462.1 GCA_030037595.1 Candidatus Binataceae bacterium | reverse complement strand
TCATTTGACCCAATAGTAGGTGAATACCGCTGCGAACACTAGGCTGCATGTGCGATCGATAAGTCCGCCATGGCCCGGGAAGATCCATCCCGAGTCCTTGACTCCCGCAGATCTCTTCAAAGCAGAGCCTCCCAGGTCGCCGAGCTGTGCCAGAATCGAGACAAGCGCCGAAAGGACTGCCGTCGCCGCGACGGTCCACGATGGTTCGAGGAACGTCCGCAGTATCAATCCCGCGACAACTGTTGCGAGCAATCCTCCAAGAGCGCCTTCGATTGTTTTGTGCGGGCTAACCTTGGGCGCCAGCTTTCGCTTGCCAAGCGATCGTCCGGCGAAATACGCGCCGCTGTCGCTAGCGACCACCAGCAGCAGCATCAGGATAATCAGCTTCACGCCGCCGGGACGATTTCTAAGGAACGCGAAGTAGGGATAGAGCACGCCGATGTAGGGTGCGCCGATCGCGGTGAGTGCGCCGCGCTCGATCGGCTTCTCACTGCCCTCAACTGCGACGCGTGCGATGAGCACCAGCATCAGGACAATTATCGCGGCAGGTAGCCACGCACCCGGCTGCCCGCCTAACAGGAATGCGAACATTGGCAACGCGCCGAGAAAAAGAAGGATCGATATTCCGCGAAATGACAGCGCGCCCGTCATCGCGCCAACTTCGTAGAGGCCGATTAGTCCGAGCACCGCGATGAAGAGAGTGAAAAACCAATGGGGGGCAAAGATGATCGCCGCGAGCACGACCGGCAGCGCGATCGCCGCCGTCAGGAGCCTAGTTTTGAGCACGCAGGCGTTGGTCCGCGGGGTCGGCGATCGCGCCGTAGCGCCGCTCACGAGCCTGATAAGCGGCCAGGGCAGTCAGCAGTTCGCGCTCGCGGAAATCGGGCCAGAGGGTTTCCGTGAAGTACAACTCAGTGTACGCGAGCTGAAACAGAAAGCAGTTCGAAATGCGAATCTCGCCCGAGGTGCGAATCCATAAGTCTGGGTCCGGGATGTCGCCGGTGTCGAGCGACGCCGCGAGCATGTGCTCGTCAATCGTCTCCGCATCGATCTCGCCGGCCGCCGCCGCCCGCGCGATTTTCCTGGCCGCGCTCACGATATCCTGGCGGCCGCCGTACGACAGCGCCATCGCGAGCGTCATCGAGCGGTTGTCCTTGGTCGCCTCGATCGTCTGCCGAAGCGCGTCGCGCACGCGCGGCGGCAGCCGCTCGATATCGCCCACCGCGACCACGCGCACATCGCGCTTCATCAGGCGCTTGGTCTCCGTGAGGAGATAGCGATGCAGCAGGCTCATCAGGAAGCTGACCTCGGTTGTGGGCCGCTGCCAGTTCTCGGTGGTGAATGCGAACAGCGTGAGGTACGGGATGCCGAGTTCGCGCGCGGCTTCGACCACAGCGCGCACGGAATCCTTGCCGCGGCGATGGCCCTCGTGGCGCGAGAGTCCACGCCGTCGCGCCCATCGGCCGTTCCCGTCCATCACGATCGCGACATGGCGCGGCAGTCGCGAGGGCTCGAGCGAGAGCGTCGGAAATTCGTCCAGGGGGAGTGAAGTTGACACTTGCGAAGAAACGAAGTCCGGTGCGGCCGCTCAGACTTCCATGATCTCGGCTTCTTTAGCCGCGAGCACCTTGTCGAGGCGCTCGATGAAATCGGTGGTAAGTTGCTGCACCTTTGCTTCGGCGGCACGGAGGTCGTCGTCGTTAACCTGCTTCTCCTTGTGCAGCTCCTTCAGCATATCGTTGGCGTCGCGGCGATGGTTGCGGATACCGACGCGGAACTCCTCGGCGTCCTTGCGCACCTTCTTCACCAGGTCGCGGCGGCGCTCTTCGGTAAGCTCGGGAATCGGGATGCGGATGATCTTGCCGTCGTTCATCGGCGTTAGCCCGAGGTCGGAGGTCTGGATCGCTTTCTCGATGTCGTGCATCGCGCCTTTGTCGTAGGGCGTGATCACGAGCAGGCGCGCTTCGGGCGCGGCGAGACCGGCGAGCTGGCGGAGCGGAGTTTTCGAGCCGTAGTAATCGACGTGAAGGTTTTCGATCAGCGCGGTTGAGGCGCGGCCAGTGCGCACACGCGCGAGCTCATGGCGGAACGCGTCAACGGCTTTCTCCATTTCCTTTCGGGCTTCTTCGATTATTTCTCCGGTCATGGCTGTGGGCCGCTCTCCACCCAGGTTCCGATCGGTTCGCCCATCACGGCCTTCCTTATATTACCCCGTTTGCGCAGGTTGAAAACGATAATGGGCATGCGATTGTCCATGCACATCGCAATCGCGGTCGAATCCATCACCTTGAGGTTCTGCTGCAGGACATCGCGGTAGGTCAAGCGGTCGAAGCGCTTGGCGTCCGGCTCGCGCATCGGATCGCGGTCGTAAACGCCGTCCACGGTGTGGCTCGCCTTGAGGATCACCTCGGCGCCGACCTCCATTGCACGGAGGCTCGCGGCTGTATCGGTCGTAAAGTACGGGTTGCCCGTTCCCGCGGCGCAGATCACGACGCGGCCCTTTTCCATGTGGCGCAGCGCGCGGCGGCGGATATAGGGTTCGCAGACGGCTTGGATTTCGATCGCGGACAGCACTCGGGTCGGCACGCCGCACTGCTCGAGCGCGTTCTGCAACGCGAGCGAATTGATCACGATCGCGAGCATCCCCATCTGGTCTGCCGTCGAGCGGTCCATGCCGCGGGCTTGGTAGTCACTGCCGCGCATGAAGTTGCCGGCGCCGATCACGAGCGCGATCTGCACGCCGAGGTCCACGACTTCCTTGATCTCGGAGGCGAACTGCGCGAGCACGTCGAGGTCGATTCCGCTGCCGCCCGCGGGCGCCAACGCTTCACCGGAGAGCTTGAGGAGGATACGGCTGAAACGCGGCTTCCCGTTCGGAGCGCCCGTTACTTCAGCCATCGTTACCTCCTCTCGCGAAACGTCGGCGGACCTTACTCGCTGGCAGCCGGCGCTGAGTTGTTAGACTGTTCGCCGAGCTGAAAGCGTACGAAGCGGCGCACGTCAACCTTCTCGCCCATCTTGGCCGAGGCCTGCGTCACCAGCTCGTTGATCGTGATATTCGGGTCGCGCACCCAGGCCTGCTCGAGCAGGCATACGTCCTTGAAGAACTTCTCGATTTTGCCGTCAACGATCTTGCCCACCACCGCGGCTGGTTTGCCTTCGGCCTGCGCCGCGTAGATCTTTCGCTCCTGCTCGATCAGGTCGGGCGCCAGCTCCTCGCGCCGGACGACGCGTGGATTGGTGGCAGCCACCTGCATCGCAAGTTCTTTCACCAGCTTCTGGAAATCTTCGGTACGGGCCACGAAATCGCTCTCGCAGTTGATCTCGATCAGCACGCCGAGCTTTCCGCCGGCATGAATATAGGAGCCCACTGCTCCTTCCGAAGCGACGCGGTCGGCGCGCTTGGCCGCGGCGAGCACACCCTTTTCGCGAAGCCACGTTGCAGCCTTATCCAGATCGCCGTTGGTCTCCGCGAGCGCCTTCTTGCAGTCCATCACGCCCGCGCCGGTCTTCTCACGCAGTTCCTTGACCTTCTTCGCGTCGATTTCGTTAGCCATGAATTTCCCGTGGTTCCAATTAGTATCGTTTGCGTAAGCTGGTTACTGCAAGCGGGGACCTCGGGCCGATGCCCACTCGATCCCCGCCGCTAAGCGTCAGTGTCTTTTAGTGCGCTAGACTGGGCTGGTCGCGTCAGGAGCGCCCCCGCCGTTGGCTCCCCCTCCATTCGAAAGATCCTGGTCGCCCTTCTGGCGTTCTTCGGCGAGCTGGTGACCCTCGATCACGGCGTCGGCGACAGCGGCGGTAAACAACTTGATAGCGCGGATCGCGTCGTCGTTACCCGGGATGCGATAGGCAATCAGATCCGGGTCGCAGTTGGTATCGACCACAGCCGCGACCGGCAGTCCGAGCCGGTTCGCCTCAGCGACGGCGATATATTCCTTCTTCGTATCGATAATCCAGAGCGCGTCAGGCAGCTTGCGCATGTTCTTGATTCCCGCAAGCGTGGCCATCAGCTTTTCGTGCTCGCGCGCGTTGTCGCTCATCTCCTTCTTGGTGAGCGCCTGCTGCATCTCGGGATCAGCCATGATTTCTTCGAGCTTCTTCAGCCGATCGATCGACGCGCGGATGGTCTGGAAGTTGGTCAGCATCCCGCCCAGCCATCGATTGTTGACGTAGAACATCCCGCAGCGCTCGGCCTCTTCGCGCACGATATCCTGCGCCTGCTTCTTGGTGCCGACGAAGAGGATCGTGCCGCCCTGCGCCGCGAGGTCGCGCGCGAACTCGTAGGTCGCGCGGAACATCTTCACGGTCTGCTGGAGGTCGATAATGTAGATGCCGTTGCGGGCGCCGAAGATGTACGGCTTCATCTTCGGGTTCCAGCGGCTGGTCTGATGGCCGAAGTGAACGCCGGCCTCCAGAAGCTGCTTCATGCTGATTTCTGTCATAATTTCGTCCTTGCCTCTTGTGCCCTTCGCGGGCAATCCCTCTTTTTATCAGGGCAGAGCGGCCGATTGAAGCGCCGCGCTCAGGCGTTCATCGATTCGAGAAACTCCTCGTTGGTCTTGGTTCCCTGCATCTTGTCGATCAGGAACTCCATCGCCTCGACCGCGTTCAGCTGCGAAAGGAGCTTACGCAGGATCCAGATGCGGTTCAGAGTCGCGCGCGGCAGCAGCAGCTCCTCCTTACGGGTCGAGGAGCGCTGGATATCGATCGTCGGGAAGATACGCTTTTCGAGGAGCCGGCGGTCGAGCGCAATCTGTTGATTGCCCGTGCCCTTGAACTCCTCGAAGATGACTTCCTCCATTCGGCTGCCGGTATCGACCAGCGCAGTCGCGATAATCGTGAGGCTGCCGCCGTCTTCGGTATTGCGCGCCGCGCCGAAGAACTTCTTCGGCTTGTGGAGAGCATTGGAATCGACGCCGCCCGAGAGGATCTTGCCCGAAGGCGGCACGACGGCGTTGTAGGCGCGCGCGAGGCGCGTGATCGAATCGACCAGGATCACGACGTCGCGTCCATGCTCGACGAGGCGGCGCGCTTTTTCGATCACCATCTCGGCCACCTGGACGTGCCGAGTCGCGGGCTCGTCGAAAGTGGAGCTGACGACCTCACCCTGTACCGAGCGCAGCATGTCGGTGACTTCTTCCGGCCGCTCATCGACCAAAAGCACAATCAGGATAATCTCGGGATGGTTATGAGCGATCGCTTTGGCAATCGCCTGCAGCATCATGGTCTTGCCGGTGAACGGCGCCGCGACGATAAGTCCGCGCTGGCCCTTGCCGATCGGCGCGACCAGGTCGATGACGCGGGTCGTAAGGTCCTCATGATCGTATTCGAGCTTGATGCGCTCGGCGGGGTAGAGCGGCGTCAGGTTGTCGAACAGGATCTTGTCGCGGGCGCGCTCGGGCTCCTCGTAGTTAATTGATTCGACCTTGAGCAGCGCGAAGTAGCGCTCGCCTTCCTTCGGCGGCCGAATCAGGCCTGAGACGACGTCGCCGGTGCGAAGATTGAACTTCCGGATCTGGCTCGGTGAGATATAGATGTCGTCGGGCCCGGGCAGGTAGTTGTAATCCGGGGCACGCAGGAAGCCGAAGCCGTCGGGCAGGATCTCGAGCACGCCTTCGCCGAGGATCGATCCGTTGCGGGCCGCCTGCGCCTGCAGGATGTTGAAGATCATCTCCTGCTTGCGCATGTTGGTGGCGTTCTCGACGTTGAAGTCGCGCGCCGTGCCGGCCAGGTCTCCGATCTTGGCGCGCTTGAGCGCCTTCAGATTGAGGACGCCGTCGTCGCTGATCACGGGCGCGGGAGGCGCCAGTGTCGGATTGAACTGACTCCGTTCGCGCGGCTCGAGCCGCGGTCCAGGCGCCTCGTCCATCGGCTCGTGCATCTCGTGCTTTGCGACCCCTCTGCTTCTAGCCATGTGCCTTCCCCGCAACCTTAAATCTCACTTTTACTGATTGCTGCGGCCCTGCCGCAGGCTAAAGACGCGCTCAGCCGACTTCCGGCCGGAGGGATAGTCCGGTTAGTTCTTTCTTGCCCCTGAAGGTCGGGAATCGTAGCAAAAGGCGCCTTAGGTTCGGATTTGGGAACGCCGTGAGGCGGGAGCTCTGACCGCCTCGCACTGCATTCCGTGCGGAAGCTCAACTAAAACGCTATCCAAGCGATAGTAGGAAGTCAACGGGCTTCTCTAAACGACTGAAATCCATTCACTAGTATTGTTCGCCGGGTCGAGGCCCCGCTCTTTCAGGTATCGCTTCATGTCGGGCACAATCGGGGCGATGAATTCCAGCCGCTCGCCAGTCCGCGGATGATCAAATGAGAGCGCGAGCGCGTGCAGCGCTTGCCGATCGAAATCGCCGCTCGCGGCGCTCGCGCGTCCACCGTAGAGCGGATCGCCATGGCATGGATGCCCGATCGACGCGAGATGCACGCGTATCTGATGCATCCTGCCGGTCTCGGGGCGCACGCGGACGAGCGTCGCCCCGGGATCGTCGCGGCCTGATCCGGGGAACCTCGCGAGCACGCGGATGTTGCTAACCGCGTCGCGCGCGACCCTTGAATTCACTGACATCCGCTTGCGCTCGACGGGATGCCGCCCGAGCGGGCGCTCGATCCTGATCGAATCGCGCGCCACGATACCGCGCACGATCGCGAGGTAGGTTTTCTTGACCGTGCGATCCTTGAACTGGCGCGAGAGCGAGGTCTTCGCGAACGGCGTCCGCGCGATGACCATCACGCCCGAGGTGTCCTTGTCGAGGCGATGTACGATCCCCGGACGCAGGACGCCGTCGGGCTCGGCCATCGCGGCGATATCGGGGAATCGCGCGAGGAGCGCATCGACGAGGGTGCCGTCATGATGGCCGGGTGCGGGATGCACCGTCATGCCGGCCGGCTTGTTGACGACGATCACCTCCGCATCGGCGAAGAGCACGTCGATCGGCGGCGCCTCTGTCGGCATCGCGGCGTCGCTGCCGCGCTGCGGGGAGCTGATCTCGATTCGCGCTCCCGCGCGGGCTGCGCTCGACGGACGCGCCACAGCGCCGTCAACCGCGACGAGGCCCGCCTTGATCAGGCGCGCGGCCTGCGAGCGCGAATATTCGGGGTAGAGCTGGGCGGCGACGAACACATCGAGCCGCATTCCATCTTTGTCAGGTGGTACAACGATTGTCGCGGGCAGCTGCAAGAGCGATACGGCCGCCGTTCTACTGCGGTGCGGGTTCGGCTGTGGGCGGCTGCGGCGTTATGCCGGGCGCCTCGGGCGCTCCGGGCGGTACGGGACTCGCGGCGGGCGACGCCTCGGGACACGATTCGCTCTGCGACGACGCCGTCAGGAAGCCATAGGAGGTTTTCTGGCATCCGGTGTTGCCGCCCTCGGGCCGCGAGTAGTACCAGCACGACGATGCGATCGCCGACAGGATCATCGCGAGCACAATCGTCGTGGGCTTCATCGGATCACGCCCCGCGATACGGCGTCGGATGCTTCCCCTCGTAGGCGGCGATTTCCTTCTCGTGCACGAGTGTCAGCGCGATATCGTCGAGGCCCTCGAGCAGACACTTTTTCTGAAACGGCTCAATCTCAAAGTGGGCCGACCAGCCGAAATCGTCGGAAACTTTTTGGTTTACGAGGTCAATAGTGAGACGGTACGACTCATAGTCCGACGCCGCCCGCATCAGATGCTCTACTTCATCCGGCTGGAGCTCGATCGGCAAGAGCCCGTTCTTGATACAATTGTTGTGGAAGATATCCGCGAACGACGGCGCGATCACCGCCCTGAAGCCAAAATCCGCAAGCGCCCACACCGCATGCTCTCGTGAGCTTCCAGAGCCAAAGTTCTGCCGCGCGACGAGCACGCCCGAGCCCTTGAATCGCGCACGATTCAGCACGAAGTCCGGATTTTCCTTGCCGTCGGGATTCAGCCGCCAGTCGAAGAAGAGCCCATTGCCGAGGCCGGTCCGCACGACGGCCTTCAGGAACTGTTTGGGGATGATCTGATCCGTATCCACGTTGGCGCGATCGAGCGGCGCCACCTGTGCCGTGAAGTTCTTGAACGGGTTCATCGATTCCTCGCTAGTTGCTCCATCCGCGCACGTCGACGAAGTGCCCCGCGATAGCGGCAGCAGCGGCCATCTCGGGACTCACCAGGTGCGTCCGCCCGCCCTTGCCCTGCCGCCCCTCGAAGTTGCGGTTCGACGTGCTCGCGCATCGCTCGCCCGGCTTCAGGATGTCGGGGTTCATGCCGAGGCACATCGAGCATCCCGGCTCGCGCCACTCGAAACCCGCCTCGCGAAAAACCTTGTCGAGCCCGAGCTGCTCTGCCTCCTCCTTCACGCGATGCGACCCCGGCACGACCATCGCCTGCACGCTGCTCGCGACCTTGCGCCCCTTGACGATGGCAGCGGCCGCCTTCAAATCCCCGACGCGCGAGTTGGTGCACGAGCCGATAAACACGCGGTCAACTCTTATATCCTCGATTTTCGTACCCGGCTTGAGCGCCATGTACTCGAGCGCGCGGGCCGCCGCGTTGCGGTCCGCCTGGTCGGCGAACGACGACGGGTTCGGCACGCTGCCCGTCACTTCCGTCACCATCCCGGGCGTCGTGCCCCACGTGACCTGCGGCGCGAGCGCGCCGGCGTCGATCGTGATTGAGCGGTCGAACTTCGCGCCGTCGCCGGTGCGGAACCTGAGCCACACCTCCGCGAGCGCGTCGAAGTCTTTGCCTGTGGGGAGGTATCTCCTCCCGCGCAGATAATCGACGGTAGTCTTGTCGGCCGCGACCATGCCCGCGCGCGCGCCCGCCTCGATCGACATGTTGCACACCGTCATCCGCTCTTCCATCGTGAGCGCGGTGATCGCCGGCCCGCGATACTCGATCACATGGCCGGTCGCGCCGTCGGTGCGAATCCGCCCGATGATTCCGAGAATAATATCCTTCGCCGTCACGCCGCGGCCGCGCGCGCCCTCGACGCGAATCTCGAAGGTCTTCGGCCGCGCCTGCCACAGGCACTGCGTCGCGAGCACGTGCTCGACCTCGCTCGTGCCGATTCCGAACGCGAGCGCGCCGAGCGCGCCATGCGTCGCGGTATGGCTGTCGCCGCATACGATCGTCATCCCGGGCTGCGTGAGCCCGAGCTCGGGGCCGATCACGTGCACGATTCCCTGGCCGTCCATGCCGAGATCGTAGAGCTTGATACCGAAGTCGCGCGCGTTGCGCCGCATCATCTCGACCTGGAGAGCCGAGTCGGGATCCGTGATCGGCTGCATCTGGTCGATCGTCGGCACGTTATGGTCGAGCGTCGCGAAGGTGCGATGGGGCGCGCGGATCTTGCGCCCGGAATTGCGAAGGCTCTCGAACGCCTGCGGCGACGTAACCTCGTGCACGAGGTGGAGGTCGATATAAAGGAGCGCGGGCTCGCCGGGTTTTTCCAGCACCACGTGCTCGTTCCAGATTTTATCGAAAAGCGTCTCGGGCGGCATCGCGTATGTATCCTCGGCCGGATCGAAAGGTCGCAACCGATCATTATGCGACAACGGGGACATCGATCAAACGGGCGTTTGGCGCCCACCGCCGGACGAAGCCGTCATTCCGAGCGTTGCGCGAGGAAGCTAAGGCCGCTGCGGCCGACACATCGATGGTGAGTGCCCAGCAGCGGCTGGCAATGCCTGACAAATCGCTTCGCGGCGATCCCTCGCTCATCGAGCCTCTGCAAATTCCGCGCGGCGTGATACATAGCGCTCGGAGGCTCGCACCATGGACCTCAAGGGACGCACGGCAATCGTCACCGGCGCGGCGCGCGGCATCGGCCGCGGTATCGCGCTCAAGCTGGCAGACGCGGGCGCCAACGTCGCGCTCGTCGATCTCGGAAGTCCAGGTGATCCGTCGCTCACCTACAATCTCGCCGCGCAAACCGATCTGAATCGCACCGTCGAGGAAGTCAAAGCGCGCGGCGTCAAGGCGATTCCGATTCTCGCCGACGTGACGCGCCTCGCCGATTGCACGCGGATGGCGGCGGAGGCGGGCGACAAGCTCGGCGGCATCGATATCCTTGTCAACAACGCCGGCGTGATTTCGATCGGTGCGGTGGTGGATTTCGCTGAGGAGGCATGGGACCGCGTGATGGCGGTAAACGCGAAGGGGCCGTTCCTCTGCGCGAAGGCCTGTATCCCACACATCGCGAAACGCGGCGCGGGCGCGATCGTGAATATCGCCTCGGTCGCGGGCAAGACCGGCCACGCCACCTTGTCAGCCTACTGCACGAGCAAGTTCGCCGTGATCGGGTTCACGCAGTCGCTGGCCGAGGAGCTGGGCCCGGCCAATATCCGGGTCAACGCGGTCTGCCCGGGATTTCTCCGCACCGCGATGTGGACCGACGTGCTGAATCCGGTCGTCGGCCAGATGTACGGCGTCAATCGCGAGGCGGCGTTCGACGAAATTATCGCGCGCAACACTTTTCTTCGCCGCGAACAGACACCCGACGATATCGGCGACGCGGTCGTTTACTTGTGCCGCGCCGACAATATCACGGGCGAATCGATCAACGTCGCCGGCGGCGGCGAACTTCACTGAGGAGAACGAGCAGATGATCAAGCCACGATCGTTCAATCACGCGGCGCTCCGCGTCAGCGACGTCAACAAGTCAACCGAGTTCTACGAGAAGGTGGTAGGGCTGAAGCGAATCGAGCGTCCAAACTTTCCCTTCCCCGGCGCATGGTACGGGATCGGCGGCAACGCGCTGCATCTGATTTCGAGCGAGAATCACGGGCGCAAGCCCGATCCGCTCGGCCCTCACGTCGCGTTTGAGGTCGAGGATTTCGACGAGACCAAGCGCACGCTGAATGAGATGGGCGTCGAGTTCCTCGAAGCTCCGGCCGGGATGGGCGCAGGTCGCCAGCTATGGATTCTCGATCCCGACGGCAACACGGTGGAGTTGCGGACGGACAACTAGCACCGCCGGCGCTTGCGACGAGAGCGAGCGCTTGACCTTCTCCCTCGTGCGGCGTCCGCCCGTCCAGTCAATCAGCAAGATGAATTCGGGAACTGCTACGTCCGCCACGCGCAAAATCGCCCTCAGCGTGTCTCGATCAAGCTCGCGGTGGAGCGGAACCGTAACCGGCGGCCGTCCCTCGCAAGTCAATCGGACAAGGCTACCTCGCTGGCGGACGCGGCTGTAGCCGATCTTCTCCAGGGCCGCGATGCACTGCTGTCCCGAAACGACCGGAAGCCCCTGGCTTGAAGGCATCAAAAGCCGTTGAGGTTGTGTTCAGCCGCTAACTGAAAGTTTCAGGAATTCGTACTCGGAAGGCAGGCGCCATCCTTCGTCCTCCCGATTCTCGAGACAGAGCTCGATTGCCTGGCGAATATTAACCAGCGCTTCCTCGCGCGTGCGCCCTTGACTGATGCATCCAGGGATAATCGGACACTTCGCAACCACGTAACCGTCCTCACCCGGAGTCAGGATTACGGGAAATTCCATGAGGCGAGCCTACCACATCGCTCTCGGGCCGCGCATGCCTAGTTGTCGCGGGCCGGGCTGCCTTCGCGGTTCCATGCGTTGATCAAGTCATCGGCCTCCTCGGGCTCGAGGCGGCCCTCCTTGACCGCGCGCAGGATCTGGAGAATCGCTTCCTCGCGCGAAAGCTTCACCGTCGCGCCGGGGCGTGGGATGTCATCATTGACGGATGCGCCAGCCCTCGCGCGCTCGGAATTCTGCGCGGTGCCGGATGAACTGCTGCTCGAATAGCTCGTAGAGCGCCCGCCGCGGCGCGCGGCGCGAGACGCCTCGCGGATCGTATCGCGCATCTCACGCGCTGCGGCGCGGATTCTCTCCTTCAGGCGCGCGCGCTCCTCGCGCGTGAT
>JASHQJ010000461.1 GCA_030037595.1 Candidatus Binataceae bacterium | reverse complement strand
ATATCTGCGGCGGCGCGACCATCGAGGACCTCGTCCTGTTTTTCGAGAACTTCCCGGCCGAGGAGAACGCGCGCAAGTTTGCCACACGCCTCGTCGAGGGCGTGCGCAAGGAGCAGGTCACGCTCGACAAGCATATTGCGGACGCGCTCGAGCATTGGTCGATCAAGCGGCTCTCGCGGGTCGATCATAACATCCTGCGCCTTGGGCTTTACGAGTTGCTTTTCATGGACGATATTCCGGCCCGCGTGACAATCGATGAAGCGATCGAACTCGCCAAGGCATATGGCGACCAGGACTCGGGACGCTTCGTCAACGGCGTACTCGATCAGATCGCGGGACAATTGAACCTGCGGAATAAGGGCGATGAGCGGGCTGCGAAGGCGGAATGATTTCTTTGTCATGGCCGTTGCGGTCGTGATCGCGATCGCACTCGGCGGCTGCGGCTATCATCTCGCGGCCTCAGGTGATGCGCTCCCGCCGAACGCCAAAACGATCTATGTCGAAAGATTCGCCAACAGTACGCGCTTCACCGGCGCGAATGACGAGCTGATGCGCTACATCAAGGACGAAATCGCGATGCACGATCGGCTGCAGGAAGTGGACAGTCCTGCGCAGGCGGATCTGATCCTGACCGGCGATATCGAATCGATTTACACGCTGCCGAGCGCCTACAACTCGGTTCTCGAGCCAACCATCTACGCGCAATCGATCTCGGTCGCGGCGCAGCTCAAGGATGTGAAGGAAAACAAAATCATCTGGCAGGCGCACGGTATCAACAACAGTCAGAACGCGCAGGTTGTTGCGCAGACCGTGGTCACCACAACGCCGACGTTCCAGCAGCAAAATCTTCGCGGCGCGGATATCGCCAAGATGCAGGATATCCAGGTCGCACAGACCCAGAACGCCGCCGCGCGCAACCAGATGATGCAGCAGGTCGCGAAGAACCTCTACGCCGAGATGGCCGAGGGCTTCTGACGGCGCGCGATGCCGGCCGAGAACGCGCTCGCCTTTCTTCGCTCCAACGCTTCCGCGCCCGCACTGCCGCCCGTGATCGTGGTCGCCGGGCCGCACGCCTTTCTTCGTGAATACGTCCTCGACTCAATCGCGCGGCGGCTCGCGGGCCAAGGTTTCCAGTTTCGCTCCTTTCAAATTGGCTTGGGCGACGACTACGGCGAGCTGATCAACGAGATGCGCGGGCAGGACCTGTTCGCGCCGCGACGGCTGATTTCGTGCCGTGTACTTCGCTCGCGCCGCGAGAAGGCCGAGGATGATGAGGCACCCGCGGAGGCGGGCGAAGCGCGGCGCGGTTCGGGCGCCGACGAATCCGCGCTGGCCGACATGATCGCGAAAGCGCGCGGACCGAACTATCTCGCGCTGCTCTACGAGCGCGACACCGCCGCCGCGAAAATTCGCCGCGCGGTCGAGAAGGACGGCCTCGTCATCAACTGCATGCGTCCGTTCGACAATCAGCTCGATCAGTATGTGCAAGCGTTCGCGCGATCCGCGGGCCTCAGGCTCGCGCCCGACGCCGTCGATTTGCTTATCACGCGCCACGCCGCCGACCTCGCCGCGATTGCGAACTCAATCGGCAAGGCCGCGATCTTCGCGCACGACGGCAAGGCAATCGGCGCCTCCGACCTCGACGAGCAGGGTGCGCGCCGCCTGCCCGAGGCGTTCGAGCTGGCCGAAAGCATCTCGCGCGGACGCACCGCGATGGCGCTGGCGCAACTCGGACGATCGCTCGCGCTCGGCCGCGACGCCTTCGAGCTGCTCGCGGTAGAGCTGATTCCGCTGATGCGCCGCATGATGATCGCCGCGACGATGACCAAGGCGCGGCGCTCGACCGGCGAGATCGCGGCTGCGCTCGGGCTTCCGCCGCAAAGCGGGCTGGCGATGCGAGCGATCGACGGCGCACGCCGGCTCGGACTCAAGGCAATCGAGCGCGCCTACTGGCGCGCGTGTCGAATCGACGCGGACTTCAAGAACGGCGAATTGAAGGAGCGCGGCGAGGCACTGACCGCGCTCGTGCTCGAGCTGATGACGGTCGAAAATGAATGAGCCGCGCGAATCACGCGGCTCATTCAACTTCAAGTTTTAGTTCAGATTCTTAGCCTGCCGGCTTGGCGAAGTTGCGATGCAGGCTCGCCGAGAGCCGCGCTACCTTGCGCCGCACGGTGTTGCGATGCATCGTGCCCGAGCTCGCGGCCTTGTAGAGCACCTTGGTTGCAGCTTTGAGCTCGGCGCGCGCCTTGGCTTCATCATTCGATTCGATCGCGAGCTGAGCGACCTTCGCGACCGATCGGGCGTGAGTCTTAACGGCGCGGTTGCGCTCCGCGCGCTTGAGGTTTTGTCGACGGCGCTTCTGCGCCGACGGATGAACTGGAATATGCGGCATAACCCTTCCTTGCTACCAGCGCACGCGGGCCGGGTCAATATGATTGCGGCACCAGGCTAAGCGGTGCTACACGGACCCGTTTAATGTTGCCAATCGAATATTTGGCACCAAACTGGGCCAGTGCTGAATATTTCTAAACTTGCTGCTGTAATTGCGCTCGCGTTAGGTTCTGCGGTGCATCAGAGAAGTGTGGATATCGGAGTCTAAATATGGATTTCGGAGCGGCCGCGGACGGCGTAAAAACCACGACCGAGGAGCATTCGGCTTTCGCGCCACACCCTACGCGAGCCCAGCTCTACGCGATGGGAGAGGCTCTGCGGAAGAAATGTCCGCGTAGCTCGCATTCCTCTTGGAAGCCTTTGAAGCGACGGGCGAATCCTGTTCAGTTGGTCGAGGAGGCCGACGAAGGGCGCATACCCAAGCTGGTGCCTCTTCGCCACGGGCGCATGCTGGCGTCGCCTTTCACCTTCTATCGCGGGGCAGCGCTCAACATGGCGGCGGATCTGGCGACCTCGCCGACGACCGGCATCCGCGTGCAAGCTTGTGGAGACGCTCATCTCGTGAACTTCCGCGGCTTCGCCACCCCTGAACGCCGGATCGTCTTCGACATTCACGACCTCGACGAGACGCTTCCGGCGCCGTGGGAGTGGGACGTAAAGCGGCTCGCGACCAGCTTCGTGCTGGCATGCCGGGACAATGACTTGGACCAGGATGTCGCCGAGGGTGCGGTGCTTACCTGCATCCGTTCCTATCGCCAGCATATGGCCGAATACAGCGACATGTCGGCGTTGGACGTGTGGTACGCCAGTCTTG